>JBEIJG010000558.1:0-1959 GCA_040380385.1 Phycisphaeraceae bacterium
GCCTGCGTTCGCATTGCGGGCAAGGTTCACTATCTCGGCAAGTACGGCACCCACGAGTCGCGTGTAAGGCATAGCAACCTTGTGGTCGCCGCGCAGGCAGCGCAGGCGTGCATAGAGCCAAAGGTCGCCGCCACCGCAAAACCACGCGATACTGCCCACCGTGGCACCTCTTCGAGACTTTTTCAGCGCTCCTCTCACGACGATCGAAGCGGTGCTCCGTCGCGTTCGTCGCGGCACGAAGCGTGCGAAACCCCGCGCGAGTTACGCGCAGTACGCGGAGGATCTCGTCATCGAAGATCTGCTCGGGCTCCGCGCTCGTGGCGCGCGTGCGGGCGTCTTCGTCGACATCGGCGCGAACGATCCCATGCGGCTTTCGAACACGTGGCGGCTCTACAAGCACGGTTGGAGTGGCATCGCGATTGAGCCCGACCCTGACTTGTGTGCGCGATTCGCGCGCAAGCGGCCGCGTGACGTCGTCGTTTGTGCGGCGGTTGGCGAGTGCGAGGAAGACCTCACTTTCCATCGCTTCTACGAGAGTGCGCTCAACACGCTCGACCCGGATGTTGCGGCACGAGCCGAATCGCGAGGCTGGAAGATCATGTCGCGCGAAGTCGTGCGGGTTCGACGTCTGAATGCGATTCTCGAAGCGCACGCAAGCCGCATCGCGGCGGGTATCGATCTCCTCTCCATCGACGCAGAGGGCTTCGATCTCGCGATTCTGCGCGGCCTTGATCTCCAGCGCTTCCGACCGCGCCTGGTGGTCTTCGAAATTTCGCCCGATTCGCACGTTGGCGAAAGCGAATCCGCGGAGCTCTTGAAGCGAGCGGGCTATCGAATGCGTGCGCGCCTTTATCACAGCGAAATGTGGATGTGCGAAGATCAAGTCCCGTCAAAGCACTCGTGATCGAGAAGGCGTGTGAACATCGCACAACCACCCATTCTGATTCTTGCGTTCAATCGCGCGGATACGCTCGCGGAGCTCTACCGTGCGTTGACGCCGATCGCGCCGCCGCGCATCTATGTCGCGTGCGATGGCCCGCGTGACCGCGTGCCGGGCGAGGCGACGCGCGTCGATGAAGTGCGGCGATTGCTCGCAAACCCGCCGTGGAAATGCAGTGTCGAAACGCGCTTTCTTGAGACGAATCAAGGTTGTGGGCCCGCGGTGTCGGGCGCGCTCGACTGGTTTTTCGCGCAAGAAGAATGCGGTGTTGTGTTAGAAGATGACTGCATTCCTTCGGCATCGTTTCTGCCGTTTTGCGCAGAAATGCTCGCGAGGTATCGCGATGAACCGCGTGTGATGAGTGTCCTTGGCACACGACATGCCGTTGCGCGACCGACGCAAGTTTCGTCGTATTCGTTCTCGCGTTTGTTCGCGCCGTGGGGCTGGGCGTCGTGGCGTCGCGCGTGGGAGCGCTATCGATTTCACCTCGGCGATTGGCGCGCAGATTGCGCGCCATACGGCGTCCCTTCGACGGCGCTGACGGCTGCGGGAATTCGCGGTTGGAGCGGCAAACTCGACGGCGTTGCGGCGAAAGGCGGCCCGCCACACGCGTGGGCGTATCAATTCAATTTTGCGCACTTTCGCCACGAAGGGCTCGCGGTACTCCCGCGCGTGAATCTCGTTTCGAATATCGGCTTTGGCGATGATTCAACGCATACGAGTCGAATTTCAGCGTGGGCGAATTTGCCGCGTGGTGAACTCGCATTTCCGCTACAGCATCCGGCGGAAATTACGCCGGATGTCGCCGCCGATCGGCATCGCGAGACGTGGCACCTCAATCATCGATGGTGGCTTGCGCGCAAAATCTGGCAGGTGAGAAATCGTCACGGGCTTGCGTCGCTCAACGCACAGCGCGGGTGGTGAGGGGCGATTTGAGCGCTCGCAACGTGTTCGAGCGCTCGCAACCTGCTTCGCAACTTGCTCGCTCTGCTGCCGATTGCGTCAGCGGGAGCGACCGC
>JBEIJG010000559.1:0-1955 GCA_040380385.1 Phycisphaeraceae bacterium
GCATCGGGGTCGCATAACTCAGGCGGTTCGCCGCGTGCGACAAGTGCGAGAACGGTCGCGGTTTCCGGCCTCATGCGCCACGCCGATGGATGCGTCGCGATATCGACGATTCCACCGGCCGAAGGGTCAAAGGCGAGTCGCGCTGGAGCAATGCTCTCCGCCTCGAGTCGCGGCTCGTGACCAGTCTCGCGCATGAGTTGTGTGAAGAACCGCAAAAACTCAGGCGCGGGTCGTTCCCCGTCTTCGATCGCGTTGAGCGACGCAAGCAACGCGTCGTAGAGCGTTTCGTGCGGAACTTCCGGTGGAAGGAATCGGTGCACCAACTCCGCCATTGCGAGGGCGAAGAGATTCGCCTCGAGTTCATCATGTGGACGGCGGAAAAGCTGGAGAAGCGTCCACTGAGTCAGTGTCTGGAGTTCACGATCAGGCTTCGTGACCGCGACAATTTCACCGCGCGCGAGAAGATCAATCCCGCCGGAAAAACTCCCTCGCTCTCGACGCGCTCCCTTTGCAAGCCCACGCACGATGCCGTGTGCGCGACAAAAAAGGCTCACCGTTTGGCTGGTTTCAGACCAGTCCCATTGGCGAATGCAAAGAGCCTGATCGATGAGATTGGGCACGCCGCGATTGTGCCACGAGGGAAGGTGTATGTGTGATAAGCAATTCCGCGAATTCGAGGAGAGCCCTCTTCAAACTCCGCTTCACAGACTCATGCGGCTTCAGGTTTCGATCTCGATGAAACACGGTTTCGTCCCCCGCGCTTTGCTTGATAGAGCGCGTCATCGGCACGTTTGATGAGATCCGCAACTGCGAGCATCGGCTGCAAAGGCGAAACCGCTGCGACTCCAAAACTCGCTGTCAAAATAAGGTCGGGATGACGACGCCAACGATGCGCTTCGAATGCCGCTCGAAAGCGCTCCGCAACCTCGGTCGCTTCGTCGACGGTCGTTCCAGGAAGAATCACCGCAAACTCTTCACCGCCATAACGGCAAGGAACATCGCTCGCGCGTCCACCGGCAAGAAGTGTTGCAAAGTGTGCGAGCACTTCATCTCCAAACGGATGGCCATATCGATCATTGACACTCTTGAAGTGATCGATGTCGCAGAGAATCACCGACAAGTGGCGCGCATGACGTTGCGCTTCGCTGTGCTCCGCGGCGAGCCGTTGATCGAGATACGCGCGATTCCAAAGCGCAGTGAGACCATCACGCTGTGCGCATTGCGCAAGCATGCGCAGCAGCTTTTGCATACGAAGTGCGGTGCGCACACGAGCTTTTAATTCCGCCATTTCAAAGGGTTTTTGTACGAAGTCGACAGCACCAAGATCGAGTCCGCGAACGCGATCCATGGTCTCGCGTGATTCGCTTATGAAAATGACGGAGATGTCTTTGGTGCGTGCGTCTTCCTTCAAGCGCTGCAAAATCTCAAAGCCATCCACGCGTTCCTCGGGCGGGAACTCGGTCTCAAGCAGAATGACATCCGGAATGAGTTCAAGTGCCTTCTGAACCCCCTCTTCTCCGCGTGTTGCCGAGAAGATATCGACGTGCTCAAGTTGCAGCCGCGTGCGAAGAAGTCGGTGCATCAACGCACTTGGGTCGACGAGTAGAATGCGCGGAATGTTGTCACCGATCGCTGCAAAGCCCGAGAGGTTGTGCGCATTCATCCGGCCCCCTTGTCATCCCAGTATTGATCTGTGGCGTGGGGATGTTCGATGCGAAAGTCATCAATTCCTGGCACTGGCTCTGGCATCGGAATCGCTGCCTTGCACGTCGCGCCAAGATCGATCGCACGTTCAATGAGATCAGAGAGAAGGACTTCTTCGGCGAGTCCGTCGGCGGCGTCCATGCCGGAAATCGACTGAAGTCGGCAGACACCATCTGGACCTCGTAGAAGTGAGGCAACACACACCGAGACGTTCTCGAGCTCGAGTGCGTTGAGATCCCGCCGAAGCGCGA
>JBEIJG010000560.1:0-1954 GCA_040380385.1 Phycisphaeraceae bacterium
CGGATCGATGAACGCACCAACGAGTGTGACGTAGTAGAGCTCGTAGGCCAAAAACAGGATGGCAGGAACGACAAGGAGTCGGGTCCGCTCGCCTCGCGGGAACGCGAGAGAACGAACCGCGATGATGACGAGAAGTGCGAAGGCGAGCGGTCGTGAAAACGATCGAATCGTCTCAAGCGGTTGCACCAGAGTGTTGTCGGCCCACTTCGACTCCGTTCGCATCATGGAGAGCAGAAAGAGCGCGCCCGCGGCGATGAGTTGCGTTCCACCACGCGAGAACAGGAGCACCACGAGCGTCGCGGCGCCGAGCACTCCAAGCGCGAATCCCGCCGGCGTGAACGCGAGGTCAAGGAACGCGTTCAGTTGGGCGCCGATGTCGCTCGACGTACCACGGGCCTGAGCGAGGAGAATTGGGTAGTCCATGGGCGCATTCATGCGAAGTTTCGCGTCGCGGGCACGACCCTACGACAGGAGTCGTTCCCCGGATCGTCCCTTCGGCAATTTCGGGGGGCGTTCGTGAGCCCGGATGCACGAACCGCGGTGAACTCCGGTCGATCTGCGTCTGAATCGGTGCTGCGCAACGGAAAGTAGCCGTCGGAGCGAGGATCGGAAGCTGCGTGGAGGCCGCAATCGACGGGGCTGCCGAGCGGTCCGCATGGAGGAAGCGAAGTGCTTGCACCGAGTGCGACGCGTCGGGCTTCACGGGTGGCGAAAGGTCTAGGGCAGCGAAGTCCGCAGCTTGTCCGGGCTCGGGTTGATGGAGTTCGGGCGTACAGGCAAGTTTGCGTCCGAGAATCCGAGCGATTCTGTCACGAGGCGCTCGGCACTCGGCGGCCAGACGTATTTGGCGTGGTGGGTGACTCGACGCGCCACGACGATGCGAGTCCTGTGCCGCGTCTCGCCTTCTCGACAAAGTCATAACAAACCCACGTCTCTGATTTGTTCAAACGCGGACGAAGGGTACCTTCGCCCGATGCGCACTGTTCAGAACATCATCTCCCGAGGTCTTGCGTCGTCTCTCCTCGCTTCAAGCCTCTTCGCGGCGAGTCCGGTGAGCTTCTCATCGTCCGCACATGCGACCGACGTGCTTGCGACCTCCTTCGATGACTACGCGATTGGCAATCTCTCCGGACAAATCGGCTTCCTCGGCCCCGCGGGTTCGTGGGCGACGAGTGGCGCAACCAACTCGCCGTTCGTCGCAGCCAGCGTCATCGGTGTCGGGACAGCCCCCGGAGTCGATCCCGTTGGAGGCACCGGCAAGATGGTGCGTCTCTGCACCGAACGCTTCAACGCGGGACGTTCGAAGGCCTGGCTTGACCTTCTCAACAGCGGCAAATGGGCGGCCGCGAGCGCGGGCGGCAACACCGTCCTCGAGACGCGCATCAAGGTGTTTGTTCCGAGCGCGCAGCGCGTGACGTCCACGTTCGGCATCATGATTTCGAAGAGTTCCTTCGAAACCTCGGGCGGATTTTTGGTGAGTGCGCAGACGGGTGCAATCTCGCTCCTCAATGGAGGCTACGCCGCGGCCAATCGCGTGACGACCGGTGCATTCGCGTCACTCAATCAGTGGAATGAGTTCATCTACCGTTGGAACGTCGCGAATGGCGAAGGCTCGCTGTCGTTGAACGGTTCGGTCGTCGCTTCGCACACCACGACCGCGTTCGGCGCGTTGTACGCCTCGAACCTCTTCGCAACGACGGATTCCGCGCCCGGCACCTCGAATGCGTTCGGCTACTTTGATGACCTCGTGCTCGCGGCGGTCGCACCGACGACTCCATGCCCGCCCGATCTCAACGGCGATGGCACGGTGGACGCGGCGGATCTTGCGTCGCTCTTGGGAGCGTGGGGAACCTCGAGCGGCGATGTCAACGACGACGGCACGACGGACGCTGCCGATCTCGCCGCGCTCCTCGGCGCCTGGGGCGCGTGCGGCTGAGTGCGGGTGCGCGCGTCC
>JBEIJG010000561.1:0-1936 GCA_040380385.1 Phycisphaeraceae bacterium
CTTGGGCATGGGCCGTCCGGCGGCATCATCGCCACCGTGTGGTTCCCGCAGGCTGCGACGAGGGTGGTGACGATCACACCGACGGGCTCATTGCACTGCCCGCTGAGGTTGCTTCCCCAATTCACGATGCGTCCGCTCGCCGCGCGGACGACCGCGCGGCCGTTTGGAGGAAGCACCGTCGGCCATACGACGGTCAGTTCTTCCGCGGCGCGAACATCCAGTCGAGGACGCCGTCGTCGCCGAATCGATACGCAGGTGTCCACGAGTCGTGGCCGACCTTGTCGTACTCACGGTACATGGGGTTGGGAGCGCGCTTTGGCATGGGTTTCGGCGCCGATGGTGGTGCGTCGGGCGCGCCGCGGGTCTTCTCGTCGGCCTTGTCGCGATTCCTCTCGCGATCCCGTGCACTGTCCACACGCGCCGCTTCAGCAGCCGCTCCCGCGATTGCCTCGCGCATCGCTCGCGACAGTGCGACCGGAACGACCGGGTCGTCCGTTCCATGCACGATGAAGAAGGGGATGCGCGCAATGCTCGCGGCTGTGGCGGGATCGCCGCCGCCGCAGATCGGAACAACCGCCGCAAAGAGCTCTGGCCTCCGCGCCGCGAGATCGAATGCGCCGAATCCGCCCATCGAGAGGCCCGTCAGATACACGCGCGTCGGATCGACCGCCTTCGTCGCGACGACCTCGTCGATCGCCTGCATGAGGGCGCGCATCGCGCGCGTTGGCTCAGTTGCTTGCTTTGGTGTTTCGCCGCGTTCGCGCATCGCGCGGATGTCGATCGCGCACCATGTCTCGTTCTTGGGGCACTGCATGGCGAGCACGTAGCACGGAGCCTTCGTCTGAAACTCGTCCGACGCGCATGCGCCCGCGAAATGTTTGAGTTGCGCGCGGTTGTCGCTGCCGCGTTCACCCGAACCGTGCAGGAAGACGACGAGCGGAACCCTCGAGCGTGATGCAGAGGTGGGATCGGCAATCGCTTCCGCGCGCGGTTCGATGAGTCGGTAGCGATAGGTGGCGTCGACCGTGCCGTCTGGCTTCTTCAAGATGGTTTCGCCCGAGGCGATCTTCGCGAACGGGTCTGGTGCCTCCACCGTCTCCGGCGGCGCTGCCGCTGGTGGCTTCGTGTCCTGCCCAAAAGCAACGCAGCCCACGCAGAGGGCTGCGCAGGCTGCGAGAAGATCGTGAAGGGTGCTCATGCGCGAGTTGGTACGACGAGGCCACTTGCGGTTCGATTTGCAGCAGGGCCGGGCAGTTGGATTCCGAGCGGCACTGGCTGCGGACGAACTTCGTAGTTCGGCGTGAGTGCGATGTTCAGCGGCAGGCGCTTTCCCGTCGGATCGCGCGGAATGTTGTCTTCATCGATGATGCGCTGGATCGCCATGATGCCTTCGATCAGCATCTCTGGTCGCGGCGGGCAACCCGGCACATAGACGTCGACGGGGATGTACTGGTCGACGCCCTGCACGACGGCGTAGGTGTCGAACACGCCACCGGTCGAAGCGCACGCGCCCATCGAGATCACCCACTTCGGCTCCGCCATCTGCATGTAGATGCGCTGGAGAACGGGAAGCGTCTTCACGCTCACGCGGCCAGCGACGATCAAGAGATCGGCTTGACGCGGCGAGAAGCGCATGACCTCTGCGCCGAAGCGCGCGAGGTCGAAGCGCGAGCAGGCGGTCGCCATCAGTTCGATACCGCAGCACGCGGTTGCGAACGGAAGCGGCCACACGCTCGAGCGGCGCGCCCAGTTGATGACGCGGTTCAGTTGCGTGGTGACGACACTGTCGGTGGGAAGTGCTGCTTCAAGACCCATAGGGACGCGCATAGTAGCGCGGCGGGGGCTCTCCGGAACGCCTCGATTTACCTCGAATGACCTCGAATCACTTCGAATCACTTCGAACCAACTCGAATCGGCGCAAAAAGACAACCGCGGC
>JBEIJG010000562.1:0-1930 GCA_040380385.1 Phycisphaeraceae bacterium
TCAAGTCGAAGGGCATCCTTAAAGAAGGAAACCCGCTCGGACGCGGCGGCGTCCTCATCGATGTCGACAATCGCGGGCACCCTGACGCAGAGCCGCTCAATTTGAACGCGACGAGCCTCACAGGGTACTTCGTCATCGAAGTGACAAGTGCACGCGAAGCGGAAGCGATTGCGGCCTCGTGCCCAGCGCTTCTCCACGGAGAAGTCGTCCATCTGCGCCCGATTGGGCATGAGTGACGCGCAGCGCGCGCTGACGCGGCGCCGCCCTGTCATGACGTCTCGGGAAGAGCGCGTACGACACCAGCAACCTCGCGCGTCGACGTTTCTGCCGGCGCAATCTCCTCGGGCGCGAGTGCGATATCGCCCGCGAGCTCTGCGGTGTCACGCGCACTTGGCAAGAGTCGCGTATTGAAGCTCCCGACGGCCGCGTTGTAACTCTTCGTCGCGCTGTTGAGGCCAGAGCCAACCTTGTCTAAGTGCTCGGCAAACTTGCTGATACGGTCGAGAAGTTCTTTCGCGTTTTCGCCGATCCGACGCGCGTTTTCGTTGAGTTTCGCTTGCTGCCACTGCATGGCACACGTGCGCAGCAGCGCGAGAAGTGTCGATGCGGTCGTGATGATCACGCCCTTCGCAAGCGCCTCTTGGTAGATCGTCGCATCTTCTTCAAGCGCCGCGATCAAACCGCTTTCAAGCGGCACGAAGAGCACGGTGATTTCAACGCCGCCGCCGAGCGCCTTCGCATACTCGCGCGACGAAAGCGCGCGCACGTGGTTGCGCAATGCCTGCGCGTGCATCGTTCGACGCTCGTAGCGCGCCGCGTCGGAGAGCGACGCATCAAGCGAGTCGAGATACGCGTTCATCGGCACTTTCGCGTCAATCGGTACGAAGCGACCGCCTGGGAGGCGGACCGTCATATCCGGGCGAAGTCGGTTGCCATCGTCGCCATCCACGCTCGATTGCTCGCTGAAATCGACATTGTCGACGAGGCCCGCGAGTTCCGCGATGTTGCGCAACGAAATCTCGCCCCACTGCCCCCGCTGGCGATTGTCACGAAGCGCGCTCGACAAGGTCTGCGCGGCGCTCGAGGCTTTCTGCTGCAACTCTGCGATTTGCCGAAGCTGTTCGCCGAGCGATTTCGCGTCGCCCTCGCGCTTCTCGCCGAGTTGCTTCACCAACTCTTCTTGCTTCGCGAGTTGCTCGCGCAACGGCGCGATTGTTGCGTCGATCGCTTTCTGCCGCGCTTCGAGCTCCTGCGACGAAAGCTGCTTCTGACCTTCGAACTGCTCTTTCGCTTGTTTGAGAAGCGTCTCCGCCGTCGACTTCAACACATCCGCGCCCGCCGCTTTAAAGACGTCGGTCAACTGCGCGCGCGACTGTTCGACATTTGCTTTGAGTTCGCTGAGCGCCTTCTCGCGCTCATCGAGGACGCGCTTCATCGCGACTTCACGCTCCGAAATACGCTCATCGGCGGCGCGGAGTTCTTCTTGCGTCTTCGCGCGAAGTTTCGACTCCTGCTCCGCACGCGTTCGTTCACTATCGACCTGCGCGCGCAACTCTTGTGCCGCAGTTTGCGCGGCGGAGCACAGGGCTTTCGCCGAGGCTTCTGCCGTTGCTGCAGCCGAAGCCTCGCTGCGCAATCGATCACGCTCGATGCGCATTGGTTCGAGTTCCGCTCGCGCGGCATCCAACGCGGCTTGCGTCGTTGCGGTTGTGGCCGCGGAACGCGCACGTCCAAGCGCCGTCGCGACTGCGTACGCCGCTCCGCCGCCCACGACAAGGCCCGTCCCGATTCCCACCAGCAGTGTCATCAGATCCATCATCGCATCGTACAAATCCGCACCACCCACGCAACAGAATCGGCGACACTGCTCCGATGCGGTACCTCGTCGATCTCACAGGCATCCTCGTGCTCGACAAAGATCTCGGGATGA
>JBEIJG010000563.1:0-1921 GCA_040380385.1 Phycisphaeraceae bacterium
CGCGCGGTGGCGACACGGCGAACGATGCGCAAGAAGCTCCAAACACGCGCGCGAAGTCGGGGCAACAGACAAGTGCGCCACGCTCACCCTCGGATGATGCCGCGCTCGAACGATTTCTCGCAGCGACCAAAGGCCTCGCCGATCCCTTGGCGATTCTCGATGAAAAGCGCGGCGATACGCTGCTTACAGAACTTGGAGCGCTCGACGACGCCACGCTTGAATCGCTGATGAAAGCGCATGAGCCGCCGGTCTTGAAGGACGGCGCGCGCATCGGAGGCCGTCAACGGAAGCGTCGCGAGAAACGGAGCGACTCATGAGTACAGGACACGGCCCCGCACCCTCGATCAATTTCGATACGCCTCCGACCGATCCGTTTCCGATCTTGGAACAGTGGCTCGCCGAGGCCATGCGACTTCCAACGCCGAACCCAAACGCGATGACGCTCGCGACCGTCGATGCCGATGGCGCTCCAAGTGCGCGCATCGTGCTCTTGCGCGGATTGACGCGCGACGGCGCGCGTTTCTTCACCAATCGTGAGAGTCGAAAGGGCCGCGCCCTCGCAGCACATGCGCGCGCGGCGTTGCTCTTTCACTGGGATGCGCTTGATCGACAAGTGCGCATCGAAGGTCGCGTGACGTTGGCGTCCGACGCCGAGAGCGATGAGTACTTCGCGCATCGACCCGTCGATAGTCGCGTCAATGCGTGGGCCAGTGCGCAGAGCGAGCCTGTCGCGAGCCGCGAAGAACTCGAACGCCGCGCCGCCGAAATGACCGCACGCTTCGCGGGCGCCGACGTCCCCCGCCCTCCCCATTGGGGCGGCTATCGCGTGAGTCTCGATCGCATCGAGTTCTGGCAAGGCGACAAGTACCGATTGCACGACCGAATCGTGTACACACGACGCGTTGACGCAAGCGGCAGCGGCCCTGGCGACTACAGCGTCGAGCGCCTCTGTCCGTAACGCGCCTCTGTCCGTCACGATGGAGCAACGCGGTTCAGCAACGCAGAAGCGCAACGCTGTTGATGAACGCGCTTGTTGAACACGCTTGTTGAACACGCTCGAGCAACGCCGACGTTCCGATCACGAACCGCGGACGCGCGAAGCGGTCGAAGTGTCCCTCACCCTGTCGAAAGAAAAGCTCGGTGCACAGCACGTGCACCGAGCTTCTTCTGTTGGCTTTTGAGAGGCACCCCCGCGAAGACCACCGCGAAAGTCCACCGCGAAAGTCAAGGCGTCGCGCCGTCGGTCTTCCACGTCGCGAGAAGGCGGGAAAGGTCGGTCAGATCGACGATTCCATCGAGGTTGGTATCCGCAAGCGTCGTCGGTGAAGTCGAACCCCACTCGTGCAGCAACTGCGCGAGATCGCGACCGTCAACGATGCCGTCTTCGTTGATATCCATCGGGAGGAAGATGCCGGAGAACTCGCTCCATGGCCCATTCAGCGTGTAGCTGCCGCGGGCGCGATACACGAGTGGCCCCACGACCCCGTTCGTCGTGGCATTGCCCTTATATCGACGCAACGCAGTGAATCGAATCTCCGCGGAGCCTGAGTTCGTGCTCGAGCACGGGAACGTGAACGCACTCGCAAAGAACGACTCGAGATTTCCCGAGCCAGTCGCCTGTGCCTGCTCGCAGTTGTTGAGCGCACACTGCCCCGCGACCGTTGCCGCGAAGGCCGACATGGAGCAAGTTCCTGCGCTCGTCTCAAGATCTTCGGTTGTATTTGTGACCCCACCGTTCGGACACGCGCCCCACTTCACCGTTGCGCGAGCGTACGTGAACTTGGCAAAGCAACCGGTGGCATCCGCCACCGACACCACCAAACCAAACGCCGCGGTTGACGCGAGGAACGCGACAGATACAGCCCGAGCCATCTTGCACTTCGTCATGGAGAACTCCTCAAGAGATCAAGGCGGAGACGCC
>JBEIJG010000564.1:0-1915 GCA_040380385.1 Phycisphaeraceae bacterium
CTCTGCTTCAGGTGCCCGCTTTCGCTCGCTCTGGCGGGGAGGACGTCGTTGGTTGTTCGTTGCTCGCTTTGGCGGTGAGGGCGTCGTTGGTTGTCCTTTGCTCGCTTTGGCGCGGAGGGCGCCAATTTTGAGCTCTCGCGTGTTTGAGCGCGCGCAACCTGCTTCGCGTGTTTGAGCGCTCGCGACTCGCTTCGCTTTCGCTCGCTTTGGCGGGGAGGGTGTCGTTGGTTGTCTGTTGCTCGCTTTGGCAGCAGCGCGCGACTCGTGTACCAAGCAACGTGATCAATTTTCGATTTCGATCGAAAGTACTTGACGATCGCTGTATTTAGTGTACTACTACACTAGTACACCAATATGCCCACGCTCGATCAAACAGCCGTCGAAACGTTGGGCAGATGGGAGTCTCCCTGACGGCAAGGGTGACAGGCGCCACTTCGCCAAACCCCCGATCGCGGAACTCGCGCTGAAAGCGCACATCAACCATGCCACTACCGTTTCTCATCAACCCCAACGCCCCGGTCCCGATCTTTCGACAGATCGCAGACGGACTGCGCGCTTCAATCGCGCGCGGGACCTACGCGCCAGGCGAACTCATCCCAAGCGTACGCACACTCGCGGAAGAGCTCGGTGTCAATCCAAACACCGTGCAGAAGGCGGTCGCGGACGTAGAACGCGATGGACTCATCGAGAGTGAACGCGGACGGGGCATGGTGGTGCGCGCGGGAACCCGCGTGCAAGCGCGTGCATCAGGGGATGAGGCCGTGCTCGCACATCTCGGTGAAGCGGCGCGCGTCGCGTTCGCGGCAGGGCTCACCCAAGAACGTTTCGAACTTCTTGCGCGCCGCGCACTCAAGAGTGCCGCGGACAACCAAAGACTCGTTGGTCCAACCGTCGGCGAAGTTCAACAGGGAGGCCGTTCATGAACGTGTCAACCAACATGGATACGACCCATTCCTTGCCACCATCGAAGATCACCTCACCGCGTTCAGATCAGGGTGTCGGCGAGGCAATCGGCGTCGCATGCCGTGGCCTCGTGACGCGCTTTGGACACGTTCGAGCACTCGACGGCTTCGATCTCACGGTCGAGCCAGGCGAATGCGTTGGGCTCGTCGGACGAAATGGCGCCGGCAAGAGCACGCTGTTCCGTGCAATGCTGGGGCTTGGATCACTCGATGCCGGCACGATCGAGTTCACCCCGCGTCTCGATCGGGGCGGTCTGCTCGCCCGCACGGGCTACGTCCCCGACACGCTCTCGATCTACGACTGGATGACGGTCGGTCGCGCACTCGACTTCGCCGCACGATGCCAGCCGCGGTTTGATCAGACTTGGACGAATGAACTTCTCTCGCTCCTCGCACTGGACCGTTCGAAGTCCGTGCGGTCGCTCTCGCGCGGCATGCAAGCGCGGCTTGCGTTCGTCCTCGGACTCGCGCATCGCCCCGATCTTGTCTTGCTCGACGAGCCGCTGCTCGGTGTCGACGCCATCACACACGACATTGTTCTGGAAGTGCTCGCTCGGATGCGCGCACGCGATGGCACGACCGTCATCATCGCGACACATCAGCCTGGCGACCTCGCACGCCTCGTTGATCGTGTGGTCTTCGTCGAAAGGGGACGGGCCCACACGTCCATCGCGATCGACGACCTCGTGGATCGCACCAAACGCATCGTGGTGCATGGCGCGAACGCTGGAAGTCCACTCGATACTCCACGCACGTTTCCACCTGAAGCTGGTGTCTTGCTGACACGCGCCACAGACGTGGGTGCAACGTCACAACTCACGGTGACCTTTGATGGCGATGCGCACGCCGTCGAAGAGGCCATCCGCAAGATCGCACCAGACGCGCGCGTCAGTCGCGTCGATCTCACGATCCATGAAGCATGCGCGGATCGACTCCGCGCACTGGAGGTGAAG
>JBEIJG010000565.1:0-1915 GCA_040380385.1 Phycisphaeraceae bacterium
ATCTCATTCGTCGTCGAGTACTCCGCCGACTGCAACTCCGACGGCATCGTCGACTACGGCCAGATCCGCGCGGGCGATCTTGTCGACGTAAACGCGAACAACATCCCCGACTGCTGCGAGCAGCCGGTGCCATGCACGCCTTGCCTGGCAGACGTCGACGAATCCGGCGCTGTGAACAGCGTCGATCTCGCGGCGGTGCTGGCGAACTGGGGTACAGATGGCGGCAAGTATCCGAGGACCGATGTGAACGGCGACGGCACGGTGTCCTCCGCGGATCTCTCCGCGATACTCAGCGCGTGGGGTCCCTGCGATTGACGCGCGTTCGTGCGAGAGTTCCGTTCTTCTTCGACCGCCTCGCGCGTTGAGGCACATGAACATGTTCCCCACCACCCACTCGACATGGCTCGTGACGCGCATCGAGGACGACTTCCCCGTCGCGCGTGCGCACATTCTCGAGCGCTACTTTGAGCCGCTCTGTGCGTACGCGCGCGCATCGGCGAACCTGCTTGCGCTCGGCGAGCCGCCTGAACTCGTGAACGCATTCTTCGCAGCACGGCTCGCGGACAACGCGTATCTCGCGCGTTGGACGTCAAGTAGTGTGCCGTTGCGTCGTTGGCTCGCGAATGGTCTTGTGATGCACGCACGCAACACGCTCCTTGCAGCGCGACGTCGCGCGGAGCATGGCGGCGCTGTCGATCCGAGAGAGCTCGATGAATCCCATGTGCAGCGGGTCGACCATGAGACCGACGCGCTACTTGCCCTTGAGCGAGCGTGGGCGGTGCGCACTGTGACCGAGGCGCATGAGCGTGTCCGCACTGAGTTGCAGGCCGAGGGTCGCGGTGCGTGGTGGGAGCTGTTTCGCCTTCACACACTGCACGGCATGGGCTATGCGCAAGCGGCGCCAATGGTGGGTGTAGCCTCGACGAGCGCATCAAGCGTCCATCGACAGGTGGTTGACCGACTGCGCGCGGCACTCGTCTCAATTCTTGAGCGCGACGGCATTCGAGCCCACGAGATCGATGGCAAACTGGCATTCATGCAGGATCTCCTCGGGTCGTCGTGAGTAGGGTGCAGGTAGCCCGCGAGCGGTTCCATCTGAGCGGCCTGCCGACGAAACGTGCGCGTTGTGTTTGTGCACTCGGCGCGAACTCAAGTCGGACACCGTTACGATGCGATGCGTGACGCCGATCGACGCATCACACCCCTACTGCCCCGTGTGCGGTTACGACCGCGCTGGAATCGCGTCGGACTCACCCTGCCCCGAGTGCGGCGCTGAGGGATTCGCAGGCCTTCTTGTGGTGCACGGAACAGCGCGAATTCGTGGTGATCTCGGGTTGATCGTTTTGATCTGTCTCTCCGCTTTGATGTTGTTCGCGTTCGGCACCAGAGCGGTGATGCGAATTGGAAACGCAGCAACCATCACGACATCCAACGGTCGGTTGCTCCCGAACTATGTCAATCCTCCGCCAGATGTCGGCGACTGGATTTTCATCGCGGTGCTTGCGGCGGTCGTCGCAATATCGCTGTGGAGCCTCATGCGTCGTCGCGGCCGTGGTGCCGGATTGCTTCGCACCAATCCAATTGTGTGGACATTTCATCCTCGCGGTATCGAGATCGCGCGCGATGGTTCGCGTCGATTGATTCCGCGAAATGCAATCAAGCGCATCGAGTGCCGTGACTCACTCTTTGGATCGACGTCTCAATTCGTGTTGGTGGTGAAGACGCTTTCGGTTCCGCTCGGTTCGACACCCGTGCTCTATGTGGATGGACCGAAGGAGACGCGTCGCGGCGTACTGCGGAAGATGCGCGAGCAATACCCTGAGTAGGTGCTGTCGAAAAATCTTGTACGAATTTTTCGCGCCGAAAATGGTGCCACAAATTCGCGGAGCGGTTTCTTGCATGTGTACGTTGCGTG
>JBEIJG010000566.1:0-1905 GCA_040380385.1 Phycisphaeraceae bacterium
GCTTCGGTGTGCCTTCAGCCACTTGCTTCTTCAACTCTTCCCAATCAACCGGGCGCTCTGCAATCGTTTTGTAGCCCGTTGCCTCGACGAACTTGCGGAATTCCGCGTTGGTGACCTCGGTCGTATCCATCCAGAAGCCGTCGACGCGCACCCGGTGCACGGGGCTTTCGTCGGGGCGCGCGAGCGGATCAGTCGAGCCCATCAAAAACTCACCGCCTGGAATCCACACCATTCCTTCGGGTGGCGGCAACGTCGCTGAATCCGCGGCTTCGACGCTTGGCGCGCGTTTCGTTGGCGGGTTGGCGTCGGTCGGCGGCGTCGGCGTCGGTGTTGTGGGGGGCGCGATTGCTTGGTCGCGCGTCGCTTCCGACACGGTCGCGCGGTCTGAGTCGAGCGCGTGCGGGAAACCCGCAGAAATCACGGCGATGGCGATCGAGGAAATCATCGGGTGCACGGGGTGCGAGTGTACGTCGATCGCGCGGTACTCTTCCACCATGCGAGAATTTCTGCGAAATGCTTTCGCACTCGATGATGGAAAGCCGTGCGAACCTTCACCGGAGCAACGCGCGGTGCTCGAGCGCGTCGCCGATGAAATCGCACGACGACGGATGACATCGACCGCGATCGCGTTCCTCGAAATGTCGCGACCATTGCAAACACTTGGAAGCGCAACGATCCACTTCATGACACCAATCGCGTCGAGCCTTGCGAATCCACTCGCGCTGAAGCATTTCGCGGAGTTTCTCGAGAAGCGCGGCGCCGTCGACGTTCTTGCAAACATGCTCGAAGATGCGGAAAAACGCTTGAATGGCGGCTGCTGTGAAAGCGATGCCGGCGAGGACACAGCAAAGAAGCCCTGACGAACGCAAGCCCTGACGAACGCAAGCCCTGCTCGCGACCGTCTCACGACTCTCCCGCAACTTTCTCGTGACTTTCTCGCCGCGAGTTCACATGACTTCGGCGCGCTGCCTTCCACGCATCGCCCGCGTCCACTACTCTTCGCGATCCGTGCTTGCACTTCACGACATCCGCCGCCGCTTCGGTTCGACCATTGCTGTCGATGGCCTGTCACTTGAAGTGCGCACCGGGGAAGTTTTCGGTTTGCTCGGGCCGAATGGCGCGGGCAAGTCGACGACGATCGCGATCGCGACCGGACTACTCGCACCTGACGCTGGCAGCGTGGATCTTCTCGGCTTGGGTTCCCCTTCGAATCCAAAGGTGCGCATGCATCTCGGCCTCGCGCCGCAAGAAATCACGCTCTACGCCGAACTCACGGCGCGCGAGAATTTGCGCTTCTTCGCCGATCTTTACGGCGTTGCGAATGCGCGTGTGCGCGTCGATGCATTGCTTGCACTCGTCGAACTCGACGCCCGCGCGAACGATCGCGTTGCAACATTTTCTGGTGGCATGAAGCGCCGTCTCAATCTCGCGGCAGCGCTCGTTCATGATCCGAAGCTTGTGTTGCTCGACGAACCAACGGCAGGCGTTGACCCGCAGTCGCGCAACCGCATTCTCGAACTCGTACGGCGCCTCGCGGGAGAGGGCAAAACTGTTCTCTACACCACGCATTACATGGAAGAGGCCGCGAAAATTTGCGACCGCGTGGGCATCGTCGATCACGGTCGCATGCTTGATGTCGGCACTGTCGCCGATCTCGTCGCGCGGCACGGTGGACAATCGGCTGTGACCATCGAGCGCGACGGCGCTGAAGAACGCATTCTCACTGCCGATCCTGTTGCCGAAGTTGCGCGGCAGTTTGCGCGTGCGAACTCCGATCGCGAGCGCGGCGAAGTCGGTCGCGAGGTGACGGGGCTTCGCATCGAACGGCCCGATCTCGAAACCGTATTCCTCTCGCTCACCGGCAGGAGCCTGCGCGAATGAGGGCGATTTTCGCCATTGCTCGCA
>JBEIJG010000567.1:0-1901 GCA_040380385.1 Phycisphaeraceae bacterium
CGCTGGATGTTTGCGCCGATCGTGCTTCTCGGAGGAACCGTCACCATCGCGACAGTGACGGTCCTCTCTGCGGTGGTTGGTCATCCCCTTGGGATGGAGCCCTCGTACGACGTCAAGGCAGCGAGTTGGGACGCGGAACGCGAACAACGTGCGCAGAACGATCGATTGCGATGGGTGGTCACGCCAGAGCTCGCAAGCGAGGGGGCGCATCGCTCGCTCTCGATCCGCGTTGAAGATAAGCACGCCGCGCGCATCATGGCCAGTCGCGTGTCGGTTGAGTGCATTCCGATTTTGCTCGGTGAATCACGCCGCACTGTGGAACTCGCGGCAACTGTTGGAGAGGAGGGCGTCTTTCACGGCACCTTTGATTCCGCGATCGGCGGGCAGTGGGAGTTTCGCGTGATCATCGATGCACCCGCGGGTCGTTACACCGATGCGTTTCGGAGGCAGTTGCCACACGCACACACTTCGCCGAGAAACGAGGTGTCACGTGGTTGAATTTTTAGTGGTTGAGTCTGTTGTGGTTGAATTGGTTGCGGTTGAATCTTTTGCGCTCAGCGCGATGTCAGACGCCGCGTCGCCGCACGCGCTCGCGATTGTGTCGCTTGTGGGCACCGTGCTTGCATCGAGTTTGCTTGGTAGCGCGCATTGTGCCGGCATGTGCGGGGGTGTTGCACTTGTCGCGATCGGCGCGGATGGGAAGTCGCGCGTCGCTCGGCAAGTTGGATATCACGTGGGTCGACTGCTGTCGTACGCCGTCGTGGGTGCGGTGTGCGGATTGGTTGGGAGTGCTGTCGACGATGCGGGCACCTTGATCGGTGTTCAGCGCGTGGCCTCGATCGCTGCGGGCGTCACGATTGCGTTCTTCGGTCTCATCGCAGTGCTTCGAGCGTTTGGCGCGAAGTTACCGTCGGCGGGTGTGCCCGCGCCACTCGTCGCGCTGGCGCAGCGCGCGCATGTGCGTGCCATGAAACTGCCGCCTGCGTGGCGTGGAGTTCCGCTCGGGCTTGCGACGCCGCTCTTGCCGTGCGGTTGGTTGTACGCGTTCGCGGCGATTGCTGCGGGCAGCGCGTCGGTTGGCGTTGGAGCGGTCGTGATGGCAGCGTTCTGGCTTGGAACTGTTCCCGCGCTCGCGATCGCATCGAATGGCGCGCGGCTCGCATTTGCAAAGCTCGGCCGACTCGCTCCGGCGATTGCAGGTGTTGCAATGCTTGTGGTGGGAATTCATGCGGCGATCTGGCGGAGCACGGTTGCGGATGAAGCGAGGGAAGGAGTCGCCATGGTTCGCGTTGCCCGTGAGGGCTCGGCTTCAACGTCGTGCGAGGACTTGGCGATTCAGGCTGCGGATCTCTCGGATGAGCTTCCACCATGCTGTCGTGCGCGCGCGGATGCAGCGAAGTTCGAGAGCCTTGTGGGAGGTACTCCATGAGCGAACAGCACGTTGATCGCAGCGAAGGTTCGGCGCAGGCACATGTTTGCGCGCACTGCACATTGCCGGTTCCTCCGGCGGAGATTCGAGCGGAAGCGAGCGAACAATTCTGCTGTCAAGGTTGCCGCGCGGTGTATGCCTCGATTCACGAATGTGGGCTTGAAGGCTACTACCAACTGCGCGAGAAACTCGCGGAAACTGAAGGTGGAAGTGGTCACGCGGTCGACGATTCTCCTGCGCGACCAGCGCAGGTGAGTGGTCGTGGATTCGACTCGTTTGATGAAGCGATATTCCTTGCGAGGCATGCTCGATGTACGACCGATGGCCGTGCATCTGCGGAGTTTCGACTTGATGGCATTCGATGTGGCGCGTGCGTGTGGCTCTTGGAGGCGATGCCGCGCATCGTGCGAGGCGTCGATGCTGTGCGCGTGGATTCGGCGCGTGGAACTGTGCGCATCACGTGGAATCTGGC
>JBEIJG010000568.1:0-1892 GCA_040380385.1 Phycisphaeraceae bacterium
CGTTTGTTCGTTGAACGGGCCGCGGACTGATCGACCGAATCTGCAGGAGATACCGATGCAACGAGTCTGCTTCACGCTGCAAGTCAAGCCCGATCGCCTAGATGCATATCGAGAGAGCCACAAAGCTGTGTGGCCTGAAATGCTCGCGGCGCTGTCGCGTCACGGGTGGACGAACTACTCGATCTTCCTGCGCGAGGACGGCCTCTTGATTGGCTACCTCGAAACGCCGGATTTCAAGAAGGCTGTCGAGGGGATGCAGAGCGAGGAAGTGAACGCGCGCTGGCAGAAGTCGATGGTTGACTACTTTGTGTCGCTGCCTGGCGGCCGCGCGGACACGTCGATCGTGCCGCTGGAGGAAGTGTTTCGGCTTGATTGAGCGACGGGTTTTGAGCGCTCGCGACGTGGTTTGAGCGCTCGCGTTTGAGCGCTCGCGACTGGCGGCGGGGCGGCTTCGCCGCGTCCGCCGCGTTCGCTCGCTTTCTTCGGCTCCCCTCGGAGTGAATCCTCAGGGGCCGAGATGAGCCGCTTTTGCTCGCTCTGGCGTGAACCGCGCCTACTTGCACACACCCCACGTTGCGAGCACTTCGGAGAGATCCGCGGCATCTGTCGTGCCGTCGCCGGTCACGTCGCCTGCGGCCGAACCCCAGTTTGCGAGCACAAGCGAGAGATCGCTCGCGCCCACCTGGCCGTCGCCGTCGAGGTCGGTCGCGCAGCCCTTGCAGCCCGTACCGCTCTCGCAGCAGTCGGGAATGCCGTTCCCGTTCGCATCGGCAAGCAGACCATCCGCAATCTCACACGCGTCGGGCACGCCACTCGCGTTGCAGTCGAACGGCAGTGCGCCATCGAAGCCCATCGCGCGCACCAGGCCCGTGGCTTGCGTGAGATAGCCAAAGACCGCAGCCGTCGACAAATTGTTTGGATCGACCTCGCCGCCTGCCGCAATCCAAGTTCGCTGCGAGATCGTGGCGGTATCCACGCCGACCGGGAACTGATTTCCGTATCGATCGCTGTAGATGACCCCAGCGAAGAAACTTGTTCCGGCTGGCCCGATATAGGTCGGATCGATGCGAATCTCGTTGAAAATGCTCGTGTTTCCGTTGGCTGCACGCGCATTCGCTGTCGCAATCAACTGTGCGTCGGTTGGATTTCCATTGCCGTCGGGATCACTCCACAATCCAACTTGATACGGCTCGTTCGCAATCACATTGCCAAGCACCACGCGGATCTCGCCGATCCACTCAGACCCCGACTCGACCATGTATTGATTCATCCACACGATGTCGGAAACAGATCCAAAGCCATAGTTTCCGTCGCGTGATCCATCATCAAGTGCGTACTCGAGCGCATACTCAGGGTCGCCAAGTTGACACTCGTCTGGGATCTGGTCGAGATCACAGTCTTCACTTGTTCCGGCGGCAATATCGGCGGTATCAAGGAATCCGTTCGCATTGCAATCTTCGCATTCATCGGGAATGCCCGTGCTGTCGGCGTCGGTACTCGTCCCAGCTGCGAGGTCACAAGTATCAGGGACGCCATTGCTATTGCAATCGATTGTGGTGCCGGCATCGATCTCGCAAAGATCGGGCACGCCGTTGCTGTTGCAATCGAATCCAAAAACTTGACATTCGTCCGGGATCAGATCGCTCTGGCAGTCGGCGCTGGTTCCGATCGCGATGTCAAGCGAATCGAGTTGCCCGTTTTGATTGCAATCCTCGCATTCGTCGGGGATCCCAGTTCCATCGACATCCGCCGCCGTGCCGTTTGCGATCTCGCATGCATCGACGATGTTGTTGCCGTTGCAGTCGTAGGTGGGCGCGGTTGATTTTGCGCGCAAAACCCACTTTCCAGGGAACGGCAGTGCATCTTCGATCAGCACCGCTTGGGCTGCGCCC
>JBEIJG010000569.1:0-1891 GCA_040380385.1 Phycisphaeraceae bacterium
CCTCGCCCGTTCGCTCACCGATGTACAGAATCGGCCGCGCAGCAGCCATGACTCCGTAGAACTTGCTCGGCACCATGACGCCGGTCGTTCCCGCAAGCAGGCTCGCGAGGTGTATGTCCGCAGCACCGAGCAGATCGTTGATCTTCTCACGCGGCTGATATGGCGCCTCGATGAAGTTCGTCAGGCCTTTCGAGCGCAGAATCCCAATCAACTCCTCTTTGCGCTTTCCGCCTCCGACAAACGCAAACATGACATTCGGATCGTCACGAAGCGCTTCGACACCGCGCGCGATCGTCGTGACATCGTGACCGATTCCGAAGTTCCCCGAATACATCACGAGCAGGCGATCGCCAATGCCCCACTGGATGCGATACGGGTTCGTAGCGCGATCCACTGGACGCACTTCTTCAGGGTCCGCCCAAACATTGATCATCGCCAAGCGATCTGCCGGAATACCTTTCGCGGCGACTCGCGCTCGCATGCAGCGACCAAGGACGACCGCTCGATCCGCACGCCGGATGCAGAATCGATTGAGCCTCTCGAGGCACCACGTGACCGGCGAGTACTTACTCATCACGCCGCACGCAACGGGGACATCTGGATAGAGATCCATCACCCAGTACACGCTGCGCGTCCCGCGCACCAATCGCAAGAGCCAACCGATGAGCGCAACGAACGGTGGCGTGGTGAAGCAGACCACAACGTCCTGTCTACGCATGTTGAACGAACGCCAAAGCGCGGCCATGTAGAAAAGGCCGAAGTCGAACATGCGTGCAGCGATTGATGACTTTCCGAAAATACTCTTACCGACGCGCACGATGCGAATGCCGTCAACCACTTCTTCACGTGGAAGTACAGCGCCCTTTTCGCCGTAAATCGAACGAGACGCAATCGCAGTGACCTCGTGACCTTGCGAGACGAGATATCGCGCAAGATCGTGCGCGTGCTGCGCGGTCGCGGCGATATCGGGATAGAACGTCTGATTGATCAGGAGGATGCGCATCGAGCCTCCCCACGTGGACGATCCTCAAGTTGCGCATCCATACGACCACGATGCGCGGATCGGTACCACTCGATGGTGCTGCGCAATCCATCGCGCAACGATGTCTGCGCGCGCCATCCAAGCAACGCCTCCGCACGCGAACTGTCGACGCAACGGCGCGGCTGACCATCCGGCTTTGAAGCGTCCCAACGAATCGTGCCTTTGAACTCGCACAACTCTGCGACGAGTTCAACAAGATCACGAATGGTGATCTCTCCGCCTGTGCCAAGATTGACAGGCGTCGGGTCATCGATCGCTTCCGCAGCGCGCACAATGCCTTCCGCAGCATCGTCGACGTACAAGAACTCGCGACTGGCGGCGCCAGTTCCCCAACACTCGATCTCAGAACGTCCCGCAACCTGTGCTTCCACGCACTTCCGAATCAGCGCAGGGATCACGTGCGAGGTCGCGGGATCAAAGTTGTCATGCGGCCCGTAGAGGTTCACCGGCAGGACATACGCGGAAGCCAACCCAAACTGGCGGCGATAGCCATCGAGCATGACAAGCGCCGCCTTCTTCGCGACGCCGTACGGAGCGTTGGTTTCCTCGGGGTATCCATTCCACAGTTCGTCTTCACGGAACGGAACGGGCGTGTACTTGGGGTAAGAAAAAATCGTGCCCGTGTGGACGAACTTCCGAAGACCCGCGCGTCGCGCTGCCTCAATCAGATGCAGAGACATCGCCATGTTGGCGTAGAAGTAGCGACCGGGGTTCGCCTGGTTCGCCCCGATTCCACCAACCTCGGCTGCAAGATGGATGATGACCTCGGGCTTCGCGTCGTCGAAGAGCCGCGCCACACCCGCCTCGGTCGTGAGGTCGTAGTCGCGACGACGCGGAACAAATGGCTCG
>JBEIJG010000570.1:0-1880 GCA_040380385.1 Phycisphaeraceae bacterium
TGAGAGGCCCGACGGTTTTCGCAGAGCGCTTCGCCTCCGGCGGACGGTCGCCTGCGCGGACTTGATTGCGCCACCGTTCGATGTTCGCATCGAGCGGTCCGCCGTCGCCATCGACGAACACACTGACGATCAACTCCGCTTGCTTCGTTGAATCGCCCGCGCCCGGCACCGAATACTGCAGCGTTCGGAACTGCATCGATGGCTTCGTCCAGACCCATGTCGCTGGCTTCGGAGCGCGCAACCCCGCAACTTCAAGCGTCGTCGGATCATCCGCGCTCGTCGAAGTGCGCCACTTCGATTGATCGACTTTGGGGCCGTCTGTCTTCGGACGCGGCGCGAACGCCTGCGAGGAAGTTGGGCCGGTCTTCGGATCGGAAGATGCGGCCGTCGTCGGGGAAGCGTCGGTTGCCGCAGGCGCACTTGGTGCTGTCGACCCGGCGGTTGACTCGACAGGCGCCGGCGGGCGCGGCTTGGGCGACTGGCCACATCCAGCGAGCGCGACCAATGCGAGAGGTGCGATGAGCGACGAAAGCATGCGCGGAGCGCGCGAGTTCGAGAGAGACGATTGCATGGTGTTCACCAAAATCAGAGTTTCGTTCTGAGCGTGCGCACACCCGGCGCGAAGAGTCCGTGCGATGCGCGGTGCGGGCTCGTAGCATACGCCCTTCCCACGCACGAGCCGCACGCACGAGCCGCAAGCACGAGCCCATGTCCAACTCGCCGCAACCTTTCGATGCGTTCGCACAGCAGTCCGCAACCGACTTCGCACACCGCGTTGCGCAAAACGGCGCACGCTTCGAAGCATCAGCATCCCGCGCGTCCGTGGATGAGGACACCACGTTTGTTGGCACACGCATTTGGACAGCCGATCCCACATATCCGCGGGCACAGTCGGTCACGATGCGCGGCGGCATCATCGTTGCGGTAGACGCACCGCCGACCGGTAAGGTCGTGGAACTCGGCACGCGGTTCTTGTGCCCCGCGTTTCTCGACGCGCATCTCCATGTCACGCTTGGCGCTGCAACGCTCGCGCAATGCGATCTCTCCGGTTGCAGCACGCGCGCGGAGTTCGAAGCGCGGATCGCGCGACACGCGGCTCTTCTCGATGCGCAAGGCCAAGCGGGCAACGACGCGCATGCAGGCGCGGCCGGCAAAGAGAGCGCTTGGCTTGTTGGCTTCGGTTGGAACGAGTCTGATTGGCGCGGCGACGCACCCGATTTCTCGTGGCTCGCGGCCGCGGGCGATCGACCGGCCGTCGCGTGGCGCATGGATCAACACGCGTGCGTCGTGAATCGTGCCGCACTCGCACTGCTCGACACCACGCCGATTGCGGGCGGTGAAATCGAACCCGCACGCGGGATCTTCCGCGAGCAAGCCGCGTGGAAGCGCGTGATCCCAGCGATTCCCGCGCCTTCGGTCGCGGCCAAGCGCGCCAATCTCGCGAAAGCGTGCGCGTATCTCCACTCGCTCGGCCTCGCGGGCGGCGGATCGATGGAGTATCTCTCTGATATCCACGACGTCTATCTGCCGACGCTCGACGCGCTGACCTTCCGGATTCGCGCGACGGTACTTGATCGCGATTGGCCGCTCGACACGCCGCCAACACTTCCTGCCGCGGCACGCGCCGGGCATCCCTACTTTCACATCGTGGGTTTGAAAACCTTCGCCGACGGAACGCTCGGCTCGCGCACGGCGTGGATGCTCGAACCCTACGCGGACGCTCCACAAACAGACGGCCTCGCGATGGAACACACCTTGCGTGGCGAACTCGCGGCGTGGATGCGTACAGCACAAAAACTCGGTCTTTCGCCGAGCATTCACGCCATTGGCGATCGCGCCGCGCGCGAACTCCTCGATGCGTGCGACGCGTGTGCCGATCA
>JBEIJG010000571.1:0-1872 GCA_040380385.1 Phycisphaeraceae bacterium
GACCTCAACAACGACTTCAAGGTCAACGCCGCGGATCTCGCGACGCTCTTGAGCCGTTGGGGCCTGCCCGGCAGCGGCGACTTTGACGGTAGTGGCGCGGTAGACGGCGCCGATCTTGCGGGCATGCTCGGCGCGTGGACGGGGTGACGCGCTTCGCCAGTCACCTCAAATCCGCTGTCGAAGTTCGCCTTCAAGCCACCCGATGAAAGCGGCCGTGCCCATCGAGCGATCGCCTTCGGCGCGCGCAGTCGTTGCTGTGAAATACGCACCCGAGAGATCACCGCGCGCGGCTTGGGTTGCAGCGATGATGAGCAGCGCATCGACCTGCGTTGTCGCGCCGTTCGCGGCGGGTGAGAGGGATCGTTCGAGCGCTTCGAGTCGCGCGACGTAGCGTGGGTCGGCAGACGTGCGCAACACGCCCGATGGATCGGTGCGCATTGCCTCGCGCAGCATGTCGGATGCACGCGCGACTTCACCTTGGAACGCCCGTGCGAACCCGATGCCGAACGTCCATGCGCTCTCAGCAGGGTCAGCTGCATTGAGCGCCACGAAGCCCTTCTCTGCGTCGAAGTCGTATCCCTCTGCGAGGAACGTCCAGAGCGCATCGGGGTTTGGAAGCGGCGCGGGCGCGACAACCACAGGTGCAACGACAACCGGCGGTGTGTAGATGATCGTCGTTGCAGGCACCGTCACGATGCTTGCGCAAACAACGGGCGCATACGTGAAACAAGGCGTGTACGTCGGCCATGCAGGCGCACAGACGTTGTACGGCCAGCAGGGGTTCCAACCGCTGCTCCAGCACACATTCCAGTACGGATTCCAACACGACGCCCAGCGCGCGCGCCACGGCAGGCAGCCTCCGCCGACGTAGTACGGGCTGCACGTCCAGTACGACGCGTAGCCGTCCCACCACGGATTGCACCAACTCGAACAGAGCGGCGCGCAACTCGAGCCGTAGAAGAAGCCGAAACTGAAGCCGCCGGAGCCGAAGCCGAGCGAGATGGAGAGTCCATCAGAGCAGTTGTACGGCTGCCATACGGGGCACGGGCCGCAGCTCGACCACGCGCCGCCCGAACTCCAACCGTTCGCGTACGACACGTTGTTGATGTACTGGTTGTAGTTGTTGATGACGGTGTTCTCAACAACCGTCGTGTTGTTGCTGCCGTTGTTGACGACCGTCGTTCCGCCTCCGTTGAAGATGTCGTCGTAGACGAGCGGCCCGCCAGTCGCACCCGTTGCGATCGTTCCAGCATTTCCAACGGGTACGCCGTACACAGTGTCGTCGGTGAACTGCTTCGGCTTGCGCGCAAGTGGTGCTGCGTCGGTCGCGATGGTGTCGAGCGATGGCTTGCCGACGGGAATGTCGGTGGGCTTTCCGGTGGGCTTTCCGGGGGGCTTTCCGGTGGGCCCGCCGATGGGCTTGTCGGTCGGACGCGTTGTGATCAGGCCGCTGTCATCGCCGCGCGGCTTCTTCCCGCCAACTTCAAGATCAGGCACGGATTGTGGCGGTGACTTCGAGGTAGGAGTCTTGGTTGTCGGCGAATTGATTTCTGGCGACTTGATCTCAGGACTCTTGCCTTCAGGATTTTTGCCTGCGGGGCGCGTTCCGCTTGCGCCATCGCCGCGCGGTGTTTCGATCGGCTTGCGCGTGTCTGCGGGCTTGATCGGGTCGGAGGACTGTGGGCGATTTGGACGCGACGTTGGCGCGGCAGGTCGATCGACCGGTTTCGCGATCGGCTTGGGTGCAGGCGTTACGCCTGGCTTGGCGATCGGCGAATCGTCGCCACGAATTGGAAGAGAGGGCTTCGCGACGGGAGTTGCGGGCCGCGCAGCGGGAGAGTTCGGTTTTGCAGTTGGCGTCCGTGGTGACTC
>JBEIJG010000572.1:0-1868 GCA_040380385.1 Phycisphaeraceae bacterium
CATCGTTGGCCCTGGCGACGACACACGCCGATTCACCTATTGGCCCGCGCGCATCGCGCGCGGTGGCAAGGTGCTCGCGCCGCGCGCGCCGAAACCAGACGACGTGCGAGTTCAGTTCATCGATGTGCGCGATCTGGCGGCGTTCCAGTTGAAGTTGGTCGCCGATGGACATCAGGGCACGTACATCGCGAACGGCCCCGAAGGACCGCTCACGATGCAAGAGATGCTTGCAGGCATCAAGGCGAGCGTTACTGACCCCGTTGAGTTTGTGTGGATCGACGAGGCGTGGCTGCTCGAGCAGCAGGTCGCGCCGTGGATGGGTTTGCCGTTGTGGATTCCGCAAGGACCGGAGTACGCGGGCGCTGGCCGCGCGAACATCTCGAAGGCACTCGCGCACGGCTTGCAATGCCGACCGCTGGCGGAAACCGCGCGCGACACGCTCGCGGACTATCTCGAGACGAAGCCGACGCTGCCCGCGGGAACCGATTGGGGGAGCGGCCGCGAGCCTGGTATCAGCGAGGCGCGTGAACGGGAGTTGCTTGAGAAGTGGGCCGCGCGTTAAGCAAAAACCAATGGTGCACGACACGTGCCATGCTGTGCCTGGCACTGCCTGGCACGTGCCGTGCACTGCGACTCACGCCGCGCTACTGACCGCCAGTTGCTTGCGAGCCTCAATCCCAGCATCCACCGCAATCCAATCAATCGTCCCGAGTTCCTCCTCCGAGAGCGCAACGCCCAGCACTTCGCGCCAACGCTCTGGATCAACCCATCCAGTCCGAACATCGGTATTGATGAATTCCCACTGCTTGTGATACCCGCAGTGGGTTCGAGCGCTCGACCAATTCCAATCAGTGGCATCGCCCACCATGCCAGCCTCTACAGGATTCCGCTCGATGTAGCGGAGTGCGTTCCACGCGTGCTGCTCGCCCATCTTCCCGGCGTACACGCGACCTTCCCAACAAGATCCGCGACGACCACGTCGCGTGTTGAGCATTTCGGCGTGGCGCTTGTGCAGCTGTCCAAAACAACGACTGATCCCCTTCGTGCACTCGGGAATGACCACGAAATGCACGTGATTCGTCATGAGGCAGAATCCACCAATGCGCACTTTGTTGCGCTTGGCCAAACTCCCCAACATAGCGAGGTAGTAGCGGCGATCAATGTCCGACTCAAAGAGTGACATCTGCTGATTTCCTCGGTGCGCGATGTGATACGGAACGCCAATCTCAATATTGCGTAATGGTCTTCCCACGTCTCTTCCCTCCTGCGCGCAAACTAGACGACGTTTCGACGGGATCCGAAAAGTGTGGCACGATTTCCGAGAGAAAAATTGGTGCACGGCACGTGCCATGCAGTGCCAGGCACTGCGTGGCACGTGCCGTGCACCGTTTGGCGGGGAGGGAAAAACAACGCGGCCCCCACCGAAGCGAGGGCCGCGCTCAATTCATTCCAACCGCGCAAGCGCGCGTAGATCAGTAGCGGTAGTGATCTGGCTTGTACGGGCCTTCCGCCGGCACGCCGATGTACTCCGCCTGCTTCTTCGTGAGCTTCGTCAAGCGCGCGCCCAACTTCTCAAGGTGGAGGCGAGCAACCTTTTCGTCGAGGTGCTTCGGCAGCGTCGTCACTGTCTTGCCGTAGTGCTTCGAGTTCTTGAAGAGCTCGATCTGCGCCATCACTTGGTTCGTGAAGCTCGCGCTCATCACGAAGCTCGGGTGGCCAGTCGCACATCCGAGGTTCAGGAGCCGGCCTTCCGCCAAGATGATGATCGACTTTCCGTCGACGAACACCCACTCATCCACCTGCGGCTTGATGTTGACGCGGCGCACGCCCTTGACCTTCGAGAGGCCGAGCATGTCGATTTCGTTGTC
>JBEIJG010000573.1:0-1864 GCA_040380385.1 Phycisphaeraceae bacterium
GGTCGACCAAGCTCGCGGTCACGTCGACCACGCGCCAAGAACCACCGCGAGGTCGGATGCACCGACCTGTCCGTCCCCGTCGAGATCGGCAGGGCACGGCTGGCCTTTGCCTTGTGTGCACGGCCCCCATGCTCCGAGTAGGAACGCAAGATCGCCCGCGGCGACAATGCCATCGCCGTCGAGATCGGCGGGGCTCGATGCAGCGGTGAATGACACTGCGAGTGCAGCCGATGCTCCAGCGCCGTCACGCGTGCGGACGGCATGGACATCGATCGTGTCAGTTGTGGCAATTGCCGATGCCACGCGCACCGTGAAGACCGCGCTTGAACCCGAAGCAAGCACAGTGCTCTCGGAGGGATCAAATGTCACGACGGTCGCGTTGGCGCTTGCTGCTTGTGGGCGAATGGATGTGGCATCGGGGCCCATGTTTGTCACCGTGAGCGTGGTAGCGAGTTCAGTCCCTGTAGGACCGTTGAGCGCGCTTTCGGCGAGTGCAGCGTTTGTTCGTCCGTCGCGGGTCATCGTGATCCCCGGGAGCGGAGGCGCGCCCCACGTCGCAGCGAACGCCGCTCCATCGCGCCTCAGATGCGCGTCGAAGAAATCGACGAGAAGTGCGCGCGTCATCGCGAGTTGTTCCTCGCGCGCGAGCGCAATGGAATCGCATCCGAGGAAACTCGCGTCGACAAAGCCGCAGTGCGAACCGCCGGCGATCGTTACAAACTGCCGTGGTGCGTCACAGTTGTTGAATTGGCTGATGGTGGTCGATGGAGCAACGATCGTGTCAGCACTGCCAACGACGGCACGCAGCGGAAACTGAACGGAGCTTGATGCGGCGGCAGATGATGGGTTCGTTTCGGCCGCCGCGAGGGTGGCGATGCAACGAATGCGCGCGTCCGCTGCAGCGGCGAGCATCGACGCACCTCCGCCCATGGAGTGGCCCGAAACACCAAAGGCCATTTCATCGACCGCGTTCAAGAGAAAGCTGCTTGCAAGTTGATCTTGTTGTTCAAGCCACGTGAGGCATTGCCGCATGTCCACGGCGTAGTTCGCGTGATTCGGGAAGAGTTCGCCTCCCGACGTGGTCGCGATGACGATGTACCCGTGGCTCGCGAGATGGTCGAGTGTTGAGTCGTAGCGATCGACCGATGTCAGAAAGCCGTGGCCAAAGGTGACGGCAGGCGCGGGCGCGGCAGCCGTTGCGAACGGTGCGTTCGCGGCAGTCGACGTCGCGGGATAGCGGAGTTGGGCGGAGAACGTCGTGCCGTTCGTGCGGGTGACCGTGACGTTGCGCTGCGCGACGGCGAATGGGCCGGGTAGCGAGCTGTCGGCGAGCAGCGGCAGGTTGCAGCCGAGGGCGCTCGCGAGCACGAGAAGATTGGTCGTCGGTCGAGTCATGGCGGTGCGCTGTGAGAGGAGTACGAGAGAGGATCCGGAACGGAGAGGGACAGAACTTGATCGAGCGCATGTTTTGGCGAGTCGTGCTCGCGTGTGCTCGCGCCGAACGGGCGTTGGTGGGGGAGGGCTTCGCGCGGGCCGCGTTTCCGTTGCAGAGAGTGCGCCTCAATAGGCGCAAGTCGAACGGAATCGCCCTAAAAAAGCGCGCTTCGCGCGGGAATGGCCGCTCTGCGACAGGTCGAGGGCTGCACGGGTCGCGCGATGGGTTCATACTGTGCGGATGACTGTCGCGCCGATCGTTGTCCTCACCCTCGCCGTTGCCCTCGTTGGCGCCTCCGACCCCAGCACGCAGCGACTCGACCCCGAGCCGCCCCCTGTGGTGACGAAGCCCGTCGACGTCTTCGTCGGCGGCGAAAGCGGCTATCCGGTCTATCGCATTCCATCGATTGTGCGGCTTCAGCATGGAACC
>JBEIJG010000574.1:0-1850 GCA_040380385.1 Phycisphaeraceae bacterium
CCGAGCACGCCGGGCTTCTCGATGCGCGCGTCGCCGACGCGCAGTTGCGCGCGTGGCGCGCGAAGCCGGGGAGCGAACTCGTCTTCGCGTTCGTCGGCGAACCCGATCTCCACAAGCCGCACTACTACCGCCTGGCGACGGAGTTCTTCACGATCGAATACGACTCGACGAACGCCGATGCATCGCATGTTCACTGTGTCTGGAGCGATCCTTCGAACAACTTCGGTGGCGACGCGCTGCGCGCCCATCTGAAGGCGGAGCATGGCGCGTCGAGTCCGACGCGTTGAGGCCGAAGCGCAACGTCGGTTTCACAGCACCCAGCGCCACTGCAGGGCGAGCATGCTCGTGAGCACCGCGATGAGGCCGCATGAGAGTCCTACGCCTGCCGCGTGTGGAAGCCGAAGGTAGCGACCTGCAGCCGCCGTCATCCAGATCGAGATGAACAGCGTTGCGGAGGCGAGGAGGATCAGGTCAGCGTTCGGCTGGCCATAGAAATTGATGAAACTGATGGTCGAGCCCCCGTACATCGCACCAAAGTAGGGAAGCACAAGCGAGGTCGCCACGATCGGCACGATGAGTACCGATGCATAGAGGCTGATCCGCACGAAGTGCCGCGGTCGGATCCGCGCGCGACGGAGCGACGTTGGGAGTAGCAGCATCGCGAATGGCGCAAGTACTGCGGCGATCGACGAGGCGATCGTCGAGTCCGATTGATCAGGCCAGAAGATACTCGGAGCTCGTCCGGTGACCGTGACGTGACCACGTGGACTCCACGGAGTCGGTGCGCACTCGAAAACCATCTGGCTGCGCATCGGGTAGATCGCGATCATCGCAAAGCGCGCCGTGGTGCGCATCGCGACCTCGAACTCGCTTCCCGGCCCAACTTCCGATCGGGAGTAACTCAGAATCTGAGAACCCGCGAAGCAGGACATCGGCGCGATGATCGCGAGCGTGAGGTCGGCTGCGCTCTCCGTTTCGGCGTTCTGCAGCTGGAGTTCAAATCGATTCACGCAGACCGGAACAACGTACGACAACCGCTGTCCCACGGCGACGACATGAAGGAGCGCCGCGACACCGATGAGGAAGACGATCGCGCCGCGGCGCGAGAATGGAATCGCGAGATCGATGGCACTCCAGAAGTGGAACGGCCGGACACAGCGGAGCAGCGTGCCGGCGAGACGTCGCGGCCACCAGTACTTCGAGTGCTGCGCCTCAATGAACCACTTCGGCGCGATCGCATCGGCGCGCAATCTCGCCCAGTGCACTTCGAGTCCGCACTCCGTGCAAACCCCCGTGTGTTCACCGCGCGCCTCGGCTGCAATCGCACTGCCGTCAAGTTGATGCCCGCAGCGCGGACATTCAAGCGATCGCGGCGGTTGCGACGACTTCGTCTGTTGCGGCAAGATCTCGTGCGGCATGCTCATCGTGCATGATCGACAAGTTTCTTGACAACAGCAAGTCCTGTTTCGGGTGCCTCGGTGCGCTCGGGATGCCACTGGACGCCGAGATAGAAGCGGCGCTTCGGATCGATGATTCCCTCGAGGACGCCGTCGTCCGAACGTGCGATGACTTCGAAAGTGTGTGCATCGGCGAGCGCCTGGTGGTGCCACGATTTCACGAGTCCAGACGAAAGCGGCGAGCCCTTCACGGCCTCGACGGGGTGAATCGAATCGTTGCGATGACGCTCGCCGTCTGCGATCACATCTCCGAGATGCTGGATGAGCGTGCAGCCGCGATGGACGCCCATCAATTGCATGCCGAGACAAATACCCAGCACGGCCTTGTCGGGCCGCGCGTCGAGTGCGCGCAACAGCGCGAACTCCGCATCTTGTCGTTCAGCTGGCATGCAC
>JBEIJG010000575.1:0-1849 GCA_040380385.1 Phycisphaeraceae bacterium
ATCACGCCAAAGGTCGCCGCCGCAGCGGCGACCGTGAGAACCCTGAGCGCTCGCGACTGAGCGGCCTGATGAAGCTGCGCTTCATGTGGCCGCTTTCGCTCGCTTTGGCGTGGATCACGCCAAAGGTCGCCGCCGCAGCGGCGACCGCGACGAAAGCGCGCGCCTGGCGGTACATTTCCGCTCGTGCCAAATGCGACGATCGCGCTCTCACAGGGAATCGACGGCCGCGACGCCTCTGCCGCGGACGCGGGCCTTCTCGTCGATCTCATGCCGGAGCGCGCGCTTTTCATCCGTGCTGTGCGCGCGCTTGTCGTGGCCGACATTCATGTCGGAAAGAGCGAGTCCTATCGCCGATTTGGAGTACCGTCGACGGACGGTATCGACGAAGAATCACTGATTCGTCTTTCTCGCGCAGCAATGCGCGCGGAAGCGAAAGTCATCGTGGTCGTTGGCGATCTCACGCATTCGGCTGAGGGCATTGGGGATCTCGAGCGGGAACGATTCGCAGAGTTCCGCCAGCGTTGTTCGCTTCCAATTCGTCTCGTTGAGGGAAATCACGATCGCGGTGCGCGAACGCTTCCGCCCGATTGGATGATTGATCGCGTCGGCGATACGTTCGAACTTGGTGGCGTGCAGTTTCGACATGATCCTGCCGATGTGGCATCGAAGAGCGTGTGGACCATCTGCGGGCACTTGCATCCTGTTCTCTCCGTCACACGAGGCATTCGCAGCGTCGAAGCCCCCGCGTTCGTCGTCGATCGCGTACACCGGACGGTCGTGCTTCCGGCCTTCTCGAAGTTCACACGGGGCGTGCGCCTCGAGCCTTCGGAAGACCGTGAAATCCACGCGATCGTCGAGCATGCAGTGATCGGTCCTCTGGGGGGGTCTTGATGATTCTCGCGCGGATGCCACGACCGCTTGCGCTCGTCGTCCTCTTTCTCGGATTTTCCATCCTTGCGATTCTGCTCACGCCGCTCGCGCTCGTGCCGATGGTTCTTATGGAATCGACGTCGGAGTATGTACGGTTCGTCGAGCGTTACTACGGAGATCTCATTCGTGGAGAAGCGTTTGGCTCAGTGAGCCAAGAACCACTCACGGCGTTGCTTATCGCGGTCGCGCTCTGGTCGCTCCTTGCCGTTGCATTTCTCGCGCCAATCACAGGCAAAGTACGTACAACGACGGTCACGCGTTCACTCCTGCCGAGTGTGATTTCCGCGGTGATTCTCGGCGCACTGCTCTGCGGTACGGTTGCGGCAGCGCTGGTCGAACTCGTTCTTGCGCTTGAGACGACGGACACACAAGAGTTCGAAAGTGCACTTTCAGGCTCGTATCCTCTGATGACCGCGTTGATGCTGGGAGGTTGGGTGGTCGGTGGAACGGCCTGCGCACTCTGCTTGCGACACCTTGGAAAATCGCGCGATCCAAACAATCTCGAACGGGTATTGCGCGTGATTTTCGCGGGAAGTGTGATCGAACTCGCGCTTGGTCTCCCGATCTATCTGATCGTTCGGAGGCGGACGAATTGCGAATGTGCGCTTGCGAGTTTCGGCAGCATCGTGCTCGGAGTCGCCGCACTCCTTTGGGTGTGCGGACCTGCGATCGTGCTTCTTTACACGCGAAAATCGCGCAGGGGTTGGTTGCGCGCGGCGTGCCCGAACTGCGGCTATCCCCGGCGGACCGATGCAACGACTTGTAGCGAGTGCGGAACTGCACTTGCTGGGCCGAGATGTACCCCGTCGTGAGGTCGATTACCGATCCCAATTGGACAGAAGGATGGTGAGGTCAAAGCCGCCCGCGACTCCATCGCCGTCGATGTCGCCGATACCAGGAAGTCCCCAGTATTGAATAA
>JBEIJG010000576.1:0-1849 GCA_040380385.1 Phycisphaeraceae bacterium
CCGCCAGACACGATGGCGGAGTGGGAATGTGTTGACGATGCGGGAACGCGCGTCCGTTGCGCGGACGGATTGGTCGTGGTGGAAGCGCTGAGCGGGGCGGCGGCGACGGAGTTCGATGCGCGATATCGGCTCGCGTTTCCGTCAGAGCGTGCGATTCCGGATGGTGGCGATCCGCCGCAGAGCGTGGAAGTTTTCGTTGGAAGCGATGAATCGGGGAAGGGCGATGTATCGCAGGCATTCGCGGTGGCGGCGGTGGCCGTGCCGTGCGAACGCGAGCACGAAGCGCTGGCGCGTGGCGTACGCGATTCGAAGACGTGCGACGCGCGGGAGATTGTCGAACTGTCGCACTGGATCAAACAGGAGTTTGCGTGTGCGGTTCGGGTCATTGCGCCCGAAGCGCGTGATTCCGCGTTGCGTGCACATGGCGGCAATGAAACGCGGCTCCTGACAGCGCTCCATGTGGAGTGCTTGCGAGAGTGTGTGCGCGATTTCGCGCGTACATCAGCGCGTTCGCAGGCTGCTTTGTTCGTGCGCGTCGATCGATTCGCGTCGGGGCGATTGGTCGCGGCGGCGCTCGCGAAAGAGTGGCCGGAAGTTGTCGTCGATGAGTGTGTACGAGGCGAACGACACGTCGCGGTGGCGGCGGCGTCGATTGTGGCGCGTCGGCTCACGCGCGAGTGATTCGGTGCGCGGCACGGAACATGCGCCACTCTTCGGCGCCGTTCGCGCTACGTTGCCGCTATGAACTGCTCGACTGCCGCCGACTCGATCCGCCGTCTGCACGAACACCGTCTTTGGACGCGCAACAAGATTCTCATTGCCGCCCGCACGTGCCGTGACGAAGAACTGCACCGCCCGTTCGAAATGGGCGTTGGCTCGCTTTTCGCGACGATCGTGCATCTTTGGGGCGCAGAAATGGTGTGGGCCAACGTGCTTGAGGAAGGCGACCCTGGGTTCATGATTCCACCCGCAAGCGCATTTCCGTCGCTCACTGCGCTCGAGGAGGCGTGGAAGCCACTCGACACCCGCTGGGCTCAACTTTTGGCTCGCGCGGAGGACGCATCGTTCTTGGCGAAGGCCTTCGTGCGCGTGCGCGACGGCAAGCGATTCGCAACGAACGCCCACGACATTTATCTGCATGTCTGCACCCATCAGCACTATCACGCGGCGCAGATCTCCAACATGCTTCGGCAGATGGGGAAGAGCCTCGGCCCCAATGATCTGATTGTGATGGCGCGCGAACAGTGGAAAGAGTGAGTCTTCGGCTACACTCTTCGCTCGCTCGGGGCGCGTCCCGCAATCGCGGAACGCTGAGAAGTACCCGTTGAACCTGATCCGGCTCGTACCGGCGGAGGGAAGCGAACGGCGGACGCCATCGAAGGTGCTCCACCGTTTGCCGAATCGTCCTCCGCAGGTCTCGCAAGAGCCCACATTGTTGGAGGACTGATGATCACCACCACCGCGACTCACGGCACCGGCTACGCGCTCCCCATGCACGGCGCGCACAACCCCTCGACGCACGCGCAGGGCACCACGCCTGGATCGTTCGCGCGCCGCGCCGACATCGGTGGCCCGTACGCGTACGCGTCGCCCGACACGCCGGGAATGCCGACGCCGAGCGCGAAGACCGCGTGGGACTTCCTCCCCGACGGTTGGTCGTGCGTCGAACTCGCGGAAGCACCCGGCGGGTCATCTGGGGCCCCGAATGGGGGGAAGCCGTGCGTCAACTGCTGCGGTGATGCCTACAACGCCGTCGAGTTCGCAAGCGCCCGCGGCCAGTGGCGCCGCGTCATCTACCCGCGCGCGTTCACCCCGATCACGCAACTTGAAAGCGCGCGCCTCGGCATCA
>JBEIJG010000577.1:0-1847 GCA_040380385.1 Phycisphaeraceae bacterium
ACGGAAGCACGCGGCACCAGAATGCAGCGAACTTATTGAACGCGCCGGGAACCACCACAGGATCGTTTCGTTCCACGCCGCGCCAACCTGCTTCGACCACAGGTCGAGCCTCTTGCCACATGTATTTCGGCAGTTTCTTCATCTCTTCGCGAACACCAAGGACATCGTGAAACTCGGTGTAGGTGAAGCCTGGGCAGAGTGCCGTGACGTGCACGCCCGTGCCGAGAAGATCCAAGCGAAGCGCACGGCTCGCTGAAGTCATCATGGATTTGACGGGCGCGTAGAGGCTTCCGGCTGGTTCTGGCGCGAGTGATGCAAGGCTCGAAACATTGAGGACGCGCCCGCGTCCACGACGCACCATCGCAGGCAGAAAGAGATGTGTGAGATGCAGCCACGATGTTGTCATCACCGCGATGAAATCTGCATGTGTCGCCCAATCGGCTTCGAGGAAACTTCCTTTGACCGCGTAGCCAGCGTTGTTCACGAGGACGTCGATCTCAAGCCCTGATGCACGCACGGTATCGGCGATGCGTCGCGGCGCGGCAGCGTGCGAGAGATCCTCGGCGATCACCATGGCGCGCGCACCGAATCGCTCACTCACCAACTTCTTCACCTCGACGAGACGATCTTCGCGTCGCGCGACGAGGACGAGATCGTGGCCTTTTTCCGCGAGGAAAATGGCGTATTCACGACCGATGCCTGCGCTCGCGCCTGTGATGAGCGCGATTGGTCGAGGAGGCGCGATAAGGCCGGAACTCGCAGTGGATTGCGCGACCTTTGCAGAGTTCGTGAGTTTCACAGACATCAGAACTTCCAACTGAAGAATGCACCGAGGAACGGTACGGACTCCACATCGACCTTCGCGAGTTCGCGGCCAGCCGAATCATCGATTTGCATTTCGCCTGCGAATTGGAAACCCCCGACCAGATCGATGCGCGCGCCACACTTCGCGCGCATCGTGGCGCGCAACCAAACTGGCAGGCCTTCGTCGGTGCCGACGCCGCTCGACACCGGCGCGTCGTCTGCCAAACGGAAGCGTCGATAGGTGTAGCGACCGCCGAGCGCGACTTCGAATTCTTCCGACAGAATCCAAATCGCTTCTAGGCCTGCGCCGCCAGGGAACGCTTCCGGCCCCGCGAAATTCGACAGGCGGAATTCCTTGCACGGACGCCAATCGATGATGAGCTGCGGAACGACGAGTGCGTCATCTTCGATGCGCGACGTTGCGAGCACGCCAAGACCAAGCGTGAACTCTTTGCTGAAGGTGTAACTCGCCGCAAGGATGCCGCCGTACGTCGCGCTGTCGCCGACGTCTGCGTCATTTTCCCCCGAGAATTGCAGCAAGAAACGCGCGTTTACGCGCCAGTGGTCATCGAGTTTGAAACTCGCGCCAGGCGTGACAACCACCGACTGCACCGCGTCCCACGGCGTACCACCTGCGGCGGTTGCGAGTGTGCCACCGCCATCAAACGAATACCACGAGCCTTCCCACGCGAGTTCCACATCCCATCGATACGTGTCCTTCGGCGCAGAAGAAATGTTGAGCGAGCCGAAGCCGCGATCGACCGCGACATCGCCACCGCCTGTATCGAAATCTGTCGAGAAGAAGTGCGCGTAACCGCCCGCGAGTACGAAGCGAAGATCATCCTTCGCGGCGTCGACCGCGACGTTCGGCGTTTCCACGCCGCCTGATTCCTGCGCGTTCGCCGCGGAACCGATCGATGCGAGCGAGAAGACGGCGATTCCCGCGAGGCGAGATGAAGTGCGGAGCATAAGTGTTCTTTCGTAGTCAGATGCGCGGACGCGGCATGCGTGACGCGCGGAAATTCATTTGGCATCGATGTTCA
>JBEIJG010000578.1:0-1844 GCA_040380385.1 Phycisphaeraceae bacterium
AGTTCATGGACTCGCGCAAGGGTCGCCGCGAAGGTCGCCTGTATTGCGCGGCGGTTTTCGCCCTGCCTGTGACGCGCAAGCGCGGTGCCACCGCGCGCACGGAGCGTAAGGCCGCGAGCGCCAAGCGCACCAAGCAAGCGACGCGAACGGGTCGTCAGGAGCGTGCTGCGCGCAGCACGCGAAAGTCGCGCGACGACGGTTGAGCCGTATCGCCGCGTTCATTGAAGTTCCGCCCTCGGTGGGGGGGCTTGAGTTCCATTGCACGACGCATCGGGTCCGCGTGCCGGCTGTCTCGTGGGTGTCGTGGGTCTCGTGGGTCTCGTGGGTCTCGCGTCCGCGCTGACGCAGATCCATCGCAGAATTCCGCGGCGCTCCTCCTTGACACATGGTACTGTGCTTTGTACAGTACTGAAATGCCCGCACCACTTGACGACAAGTTAGAGCGCGATCTCAGCGTCGGGACGGCGTGGTTGGTGGTCTTGGCGACCATCGCCCGCGCGGAAGAGCCTATCCACGGCTACGAGATCGCTCGCCAGCTCGCGGCGGAAGCGCCAGAGGGGCTCTCCTTCAAGCAAGGAACTCTCTACCCGATGCTCCGCACGATGGAATCCGAAGGCCTTTTGCGCAGTGCATTGGTTCCTTCCTCGGAAGGCCCCGCGCGCAAGTGCTTCACTCTCACCGCCGATGGCCGCCGCGTGCTTGTCGCGTGGCATGACACCTGGCGTCGCACCAACAAATGGGTCAATCGAGTCCTTGGAGGCGTTGATGAACTCCGCTGATATCCCATCCGACCAAAGCCCGTCCCTTGATCCGGTTCGCGCGTATCTCCTTCGACTCGAGCTTGCGCTTGAGAGTTGTGATCCCGCCCTGCGTCACGATGCATTGATTGATGCAGAAGAGCATCTGCGCGCCTCTGTTGCTGCGGGAACTTCGCCCGCGCAGGCGATCGCGGAGTATGGGTCACCGGAAGAAATCGCCACCGCGTACCGATCGATTCCGACGACGGGTGGTTCGTTGCGGTCATCGATTTCGGCGTTGGCGCCTTCGGCTGGCAGTCGCTCTGAACCAGCAGCAAGCGCGGTTGATAGCGGAGCGAGCGTGTCGGGCGCCACGTCGGGCGCCACGTCGGGCGCTACGTCGGCCGCCGCGTCGACCGAGGCAGCGCACTCCGACGATGGCGCGGCTTCATCGCGATGGAAATCGTTGCGCCGCATTCCGCTGGTTGGAGTTTGGTTCCATCCGATCGCGTGGCGCTCGCTCGCGTACTTCGGGATCATTGGCTTCCCGCTCGCGCTCGCCTACTTCGTATGGGTGGTGACCGTCGGCACGATCGCACTCGGAATGCTGCCGATATTGATCGGTCTTCCGTTGCTGGTCTTCCTGCTCGGATCCGCACGTGCACTGAGCCTTTTCGAAGGCAAAGTTGTCGAGTTGTTCCTCGGCGTACGTATGCCGCGGCGAACGCAGCCGGTTGTCGGCATCGGCGAAGGTGCGAGCCAGGTTGGATTCTGGAGCCGCATTTTGTGCTGGCTCCGCGACATCCGCAGTTGGCTCTCGCTTGGGTATCTCGTCGGAAACTTTCCAGTCAGTCTCGCTGCGTTCGTTGTGACGCTGACGTTTTCGCTGGTCGGATTGGTGTTTGTCGGACTGCCGATCTTGGATCTCTTCGGCCTACCGATCGGAGTCGCGGAGATGGACGACTCGGCGCGCATTCACTTCCTCTTCATGGAAGTCAAGCCTGACGCGGACGGCAAGTTGTGGCTGCCGACCGGAGCCGGAATTCCATCGTTCTTGCTTGGATTCTGTTTTCTCACGGCGACGCTCTGGCTCGTACGTGGCATGGG
>JBEIJG010000579.1:0-1832 GCA_040380385.1 Phycisphaeraceae bacterium
GGGATCACCTGCTACCCACACACGCCCCAGGTCGCGAGGAGATCGGAAAGATCAGAGGCATCGGTTGTGCCGTCGCCGTTGACATCGCCTGCGTTCGATCCCCAACTCGCGAGGACGAGTGACAAGTCACTCGCGCCCACTGCGCCATCGCCATCGAGATCGGTTGCGCAACCCTTGCATTTCGTGCCTTGTTCGCAGCAATCCGGAATGCCGTTGCCATCCGCGTCGACAAGCACGCCATCTGCGATTTCGCATTCGTCGGGAATGCCGCTCGCGTTGCAATCGAATGGCAGCGCGCCATCGAAACCCATGGCCCGAACAAGCGCTGTCGCCTGCGTGAGAGATCCAAAGACTGCGGCACTCGCGAGATTGTTCGGGTCGACTTTGCCGCCTGCCGCAATCCAAGTTCGCTGCGAGATCGTGGCGGTATCCACGCCGACCGGGAACTGATTCCCATATCGATCGCGGTAGATCACACCTGCAAAGAAACTGGTTCCTGCAGGCCCGATGTACGTCGGATCAATGGTGACCTCATTGAAAATGCTGGTGTTGCCATTGGCTGCACGCGCAGGCGCTGTCGCGACGAGTTGGGCGTCGGTTGGGTTTCCATCGTTATTTGGATCACTCCAGATCGCAACTGAGTACGCCTCGTTGGCAATGACATTTCCAAGTACGACGCGAATCTCGCCAATCCATTCGGAGCCAGATTCGACGAAGTACTGGTTCATCCAGAGCACGTCGGCGACGGATCCAAATCCGTAATTGCCATCGCGCGAACCATCGTCGAGGAAGTACTCGACCGCGTACGCGGGTGCTCCGAGTTGACACTCATCAGGAATGAGATCGGTATTGCAGTCGGCGCTTGTTCCAGCGGCAATGTCAGACGAATCGAGGAAGCCGTTGCTGTTGCAATCCTCGCATTCATCGGGAATTCCGGTGTTATCCGCGTCTGCGCTTGAGCCGACGGCGATATCGCACGAATCGGGAGTTCCGTTCTCGTTGCAATCCGCGGCGGATCCTTGATCGATTTCACAGGTATCTGGCACACCGTTGCCATTACAGTCGCCACCGAGCACCTGGCATTCGTCGGGGATCCTGTCGCCCTGACAGTCCGCACTCGTTCCGATCGCGATGTCGAGCGAATCGAGTTGGCCGTTCTGATTGCAATCTTCGCACTCGTCGGGAATGCCTGTGCCATCGACGTCTACAGCGGTTCCGTTTGCGATTTCGCACGAGTCGATGATGTTGTTGCTATTGCAGTCGTAGGTGGGCGCGGTTGATTTTGCGCGCAAAACCCACTTTCCGGGGAATGGCAGTGCATCTTCGATCAGCACCGCTTGGGCTGCGCCCGTGAAGAGATCGTTGGGGTCGATCGTGTTCTCAGAGCCGACGATCCATGAACGGCCGAGCGCCGGCGTGCCGCTCGTGTCGAGCGGACCGGGGAAATCGGCCGTGGTCGCCGTCGTGATGGCGCCGACGAAGAAGCTTGTGCCATTGACACCGATGAAGGTGTCCGGCATATCGATCGTTTGCAGAACCCCAAGCGTCGTGATCGGCACAGTCTTCGAAGCAAGAACTTGCGCGTCATCCGGATTGCCATCGCCGTTCGGATCGCTCCAAATGTAGATCGTCGCTGGTTGCGTGTTCGGCGCGAAGACGAACATGATTTCAATCGCTTCAACGGTGCTTGCGCCTTGTATCACGCGATGACTTGTGAGCCACGCCATGTTGTCGCCGGCGCCGCGAATTCCGAACTCCGGTCCGCCATCGTCGATGCGATAGTCGAGTGGTTCGCCAAGTTCGCAGGAGTCTGGCTGCTGATTGAAGTTGCA
>JBEIJG010000580.1:0-1827 GCA_040380385.1 Phycisphaeraceae bacterium
TTCAGCAGCCCGCCAGTCGCGAGCGCTCAAATTTGTCGCGGTCGCCGCTGCGGCGGCGACCTCTGGCGAGATCCACGCGAAAGCGAGCCAACGCGGGCACCAGAAGCGAAGCTTCAGCAGCCCGCCAGTCGCGAGCGCTCAGAACTTATCCAACTCCCGAATCGGCACCGGCCGACGTTCGCGCGCGCTGCGGATCGCCGCTTCGAGCACGCACTGCGTCTTCAGCGCATCTTCGAAGTCCGGCATCGAAACCACCGGCGACCCACCCGCCACCATCGCGGAGATGTCCGCAGCTTGGCTGATGAATCCGTGTTCGTAGCCAATCAAGTGCGCGGCGGGCCAGTAGTGACCGGCGTACGGATGCGATCCGTCGGTGCACATGATGCGGCTCCATCCACGCAACTTTGGATCGAGCGTGTGATCCCACCACTGCAGTTCGTTCATCCGCTCGAAATCGAACTTGAGCGAACCCTTCTCGCCGTTGATCTCGATGTTGTTGCGGTTCTGATTGCCGGTCGCCAAGCGCGTCGCTTCGAAACTCGCGACAGCGCCCTGCTTGAATCGCGCCAAGAAAAGCACCGCGTCATCCACGGTCGACTTGCCGGCCTTCTTGCCGGAGGCCGTGCTCTTCGCGCCCTTGCCCGAGATCTCGCCGCCAGCGTTTGCAACAACTGCGCGCTCTTTCACGAACGTCTCTTCGATCGAACCAACGACTTCTGTGATTTCGTCGCCCGTGATGAATCGCGCCATATCGATGATGTGCGCGTTGAGATCGCCGTGTGCGCCAGAACCCGCGAGATCACCTTGGAATCGCCACAAAAGCGGCGTGTCGGGCCCGCCCCAATCTTGGAGGTAACTCGCACGTACGTGGAAGATGCGACCGAGGCGCCCTTCCTTCACCATGCGATGTGCAAGCGCGACCGCGGGGCAGCGGCGATAGTTGTACCAAACGAAGGTGCGCACACCCTTCTTCGCAGCGGCGCGCGCAGCGAGCACCATCTTCTTCGCATCAGCAAGTGTGCCTGCGAGTGGTTTCTCACACGCAACGTGCTTACCCGCCTCGAGGCACGCGATGGACATCTCGGCGTGCAAGTGATTCGGCGTGGAAACGTCGACGAGTTCGACGTCGGGGTTCGTCAGAATGTCGCGCCAGTTCGTGGTCGCGTGTTCCCATCCCCACTTCGCAGCGAAGGCGTTCGTCTCATCGGGATTGCGACCTGCCACGACCTTCATCGCGGGCGGACGGCGCAAATCAAAGAACTGCGCACACTTGCCCCATGCCGTTGAGTGTGCACGACCCATGAACTTCGTTCCAATGAGCGCGACGCCGATTGGACCGGTGGTCTGCGTACGGACAGTCTTCTCGCGATCGTTCTTCGCCATGGTTTGATCCTCGCAACCGTGCGCGCGGCGGTTCGCTGCATCTTCCTCGCACGGGACCGATATGCTACCGCCCCGCGTGCCACCTTCGGCCGCGTCAGGAGCCGACATGCACGAATCGACCCCCTCTCGAGAACTCACCTCTCCGACCCACACCGCCTCGATGGCAGGCGATCCGGGGGCCGCATCGGGCTCGCACGCTGAAATCGCGCTCCTTCGACAGGAAGTCGCTCGCTTACGCGGCGAAACGCGGTTTGCGCGCGTCCTTGGCGGGCTCGCTGCGGCAGCACTGGGCATCGGCCTCCTCGCGATGCGCGATCCGCAAGCCGCGACGGTCATTCAGACGAAGCGCCTTGAAATCGTCGACGAAAAGGGCCGTGTGACGATGGTCGCCACGTCGACGCCGCAGGGTGGCCGACTCGATCTTTGGGATGCGTCGGGCTCGAA
>JBEIJG010000581.1:0-1821 GCA_040380385.1 Phycisphaeraceae bacterium
GCGCGATGTAGAGCGCAACCGCTGAGACCACGAGCGCGCCCGTTGCAAGCGCGAAGTTCGCATGCTCGCCATCGGCGAAACGCCAGATCGCAGCGAGACCCGCGCGAACCGATGGCTGCGCTTGGGCCGACGCAGCAGCATCGTTCTTCGCTTCTGAGTTGTCACTGTCGTTACCCATGAAGGGGGCGAGTCTATGCGCGCCAACGACCTCAGGGAAGACGAAGCGGACGACGTCCGACTTCGATCAACGGCCGTCCGACCGACGGCTTCTCAAAGCCCGACCTTGGAGAGCAATCGCGCCTCCTCATTCCTCTTGAGTGCTTCGAGTTGTCCGACGCCACTGCGCGGCACGGATGCAGGATCAACGCGGCCCGACCACGCACGCAACTTCCCACGCCCCGTGACCACCACGACCTCGTCGCGTACAGGATCGAAACCGACACAGAGCACTGCTCCACTCGGAAGATCGAGCCGCATCAAATCCTCGATACCGCGCAGGTCATGGGTTCCGGTCCGGCCGGCGTCAAGATCGAGCGACACAATCCGCAGCAGGCCATCCCGTGCGGCAAACATGCATCGCTCACCTCCGGGCAGCATGGCGAGGACGCCACCATTTCGAGCAACATTCGCCGCTCCGACGGGACGCCCCGCTTCAAACAAGAAAACCCCGCCCGTCACTCCGACCCCGATGAATCGACCCTCGGATGCGGGGACCGCACCCTCGACCTCAACGCTCTCCGGAAGAAACACGCGCGTCTCGCGACCATCCTCGATCGAAAGAACCGGGACGTAGGTACCCGCATCGACTGCGAAGGGCACCACGCTGCGCCCTCCATCAATGAAGCCAAATCGTGAGACTTGAAGCCGCTCAGGCCCCGAAAGCCCCAGTGGCAGTGGACGTCGCCAGCGCTCTTCGCCCGTCGCGGCATCAAGCAATACCGCGCTGCGCTCGCGTGCGCCGCACGCAACCGATTGACCATCAGGTGCGATGTCAAGTGCGGTGATGACGGATCCATACACCTGCCGCCGCCAACGCTCGACAAGAGTGCCATCGGCACCGCGATCAAACCGCGCGACGTGTCCAGTGCGCCAACCGACGTAGAACGAGTCGCCCACGCGTCGCAGCCGAAACGCACTCGTCGCCTGCTCACCGATCGAGCCGATCGGTTCGAAAACCCCATCCTCCACGCGGATCGCGCCGAGCATCCCATCGCCATCGACAATCCACACCCTGCCATCCATGAGTTCGCGGTCGGCCGCGAGGACCTCGCGTCCAAGGTCAATATCGCGCGCGGCTCCCGATACACCCACGCGGTAGGCCCCAAGCCATTCCATACTTGTGCGGCCTTCGCTCGGATCGGGTACCGGCGCGATCACGCGCCCGATGACGCGCGAATCATCGGGCGAAAAGTCGATCCCCCACACGTGCCCGAGCGTGCCCCCGAGATATTCACGAATCGCAAGCGTCTCTGCGTCGATGATGCGAATCGTGTTCGCCCAACTGCTTGCCGCGATCACGCCGGCCCCACGGGCGAACGACAGTTCAAAGACCGCGCCGCCCGCAAGCGCCGCACGCCGTGTGATGGAACCATCCTGACCATCGAGACGCGCCAACTCGGGGTCGCGCGAGACCGCGATCACCGTCGCGCCATCATCGGCAACTGCAAGTGCGCGTGGCTGACGAAACACATTCTTCGTGCGCCAACGTTCAGAGATTGCTCCAGCCGCGCGGTCGATCTCGTAGAAAACGACCGTGCCATCGGCGAGAAGTGCCGCTGCGAAGCGCCCGCCTCGCGCGATGCTCACGCTGATCGGTGTTCC
>JBEIJG010000582.1:0-1820 GCA_040380385.1 Phycisphaeraceae bacterium
ACCGTACGGTATCGACTGCGCGGTTCCACCGTGCACGCGCGCGGGCGAGCTCCGCGGCGCCAAGCACTGGCTCGAAGCGGCGGTCGAGGCCGCCTGGAATCGTGCTGACCGCGCTCAGAATGTCGCCCTTTTGTCGTTGCGCTGGCACGGGAGCGAGCGTCGTCTCCGCGAGCTCAACCTGCGCAAGCCCCACTCGTGCAACCCCCACTCGTGCAAACCCCACTCGTGCAAGTCTCGCCGCGCCGAGTGCCGTTGTCTCCAATGTCTTCGGTCGCTCCATCGCGAGTTGTGAGAAATCAGCGCAAGATTGCATGAGGAAGTCGCTCGCGGCAGCGCCGCCATCGACGCGCAACGCATGAAGTTCAACGCCGCCCGCACGAATAGCGTCGATGAGATCAACCACTTCATGCGCGACACCCTCGAGCGTCGCGCGCGCAATGTGTGCTCGCGTCGCGCCACGCGTCAGACCCAAAATCGCGCCGCGCGCCGACGCATCCCAATGCGGCGCACCGAGCCCTGCGAACGCTGGAACAACGACCACGCCGCCCGAATCCGAAACACTCGCGGCGAGCGCGTTCACTTCGACCGCGCGTTCAAAGAACTGCAGTCCATCGCGCAGCCACTGCACCGCGCTTCCGCCGACAAAGACGCTGCCTTCGACGGCGTACATCGTTCTTCCAGCGATACGCCATGCGACGGTTGCGAGCAACCCTTTCGGCGGTGCTGGCTTCGTTTCGCCCGCATTGGCGAGAAGAAAGCAACCTGTCCCGAAGGTGCACTTTGCATCACCCATCGCGTGTGCGCCTTGGCCGAAGAGCGCCGATTGCTGATCGCCAGCGATGCCGGTGACGGGAATCGCCGCGGTGCGATTTGACGCCTCGAGGATCGAAGCATCGAGGATCGAAGCATCGAGGATCGAAGCATCGACGACACCGAGTTCGCCCGCGCTGTCGACGATTTCGGGCAGGACCGCGCGAGGCACGTGGAAGAGAGCGCACAGTGCGTCATCCCACGCGGCGCCATTCGGACCACCGATGCGCGCGAGCATCGTGCGCGAGGCGTTCGAAGCATCGGTCGCATGTGTACGACCCTTCGTGAGATTCCACAAGACCCACGAGTCGATCGTGCCCGCGGCGAGTTCTCCGCGTTCTGCACGCGCGCGTGCGCCGTCCACCGCATCGAGAATCCACGCAAGCTTCGACGCGCTGAAGTACGGATCGAGCGTCAATCCAGTCGCCTCACGTACACGTTCTTCGTGGCCCGCCGCGCGCAGCGCATCCATGACGGGTGCCGTGCGTCGATCTTGCCAGACGATGGCGCGATGTATCGGTCGACCAGTCGCCCGATCCCACACGACGATCGTTTCGCGTTGATTCGTGATACCGATCGCCGACACATCCTGCGCACGAAGCTCAGCGCTGGCGACCGCGTCCTTCATGCACGCGAGGAGCGCCGTCCAGATCTCCTCTGCATCGTGCTCGACGAGGCCGGGCGCAGGGAAAAACTGCGTGAATTCCCGCTGCGCACTCGCGAGCACTTCGTCGCCTGCGAAGACGATCGCGCGCACGCTCGTGGTGCCACAGTCCAGTGCGAGAATCAGTGGTTGAGTTTGTTGATCCATGGCGCGCGCAACTCCGCGCGCATCATGCGCGAGCGGACGCACGGCCGCCATCGAGAATACAGCCTCGCCGCGAAATCACGGTCGGAAAGTCGTGTTGCGCAGGGCCTCGCGAGGATTCATGGAAAGAAACCTTCCGCGAACGGAGTCTGCCGGAGACGTCCGAGTTCCGCAGAGAAGGCGTACGCGATGATTCGCTGGA
>JBEIJG010000583.1:0-1818 GCA_040380385.1 Phycisphaeraceae bacterium
GGCACGTGCTCGGGCACTTGCTGCCGTGGGTGGTGATCACCGCTGCCGCAGCGCAGATGTTGACGCAGTCGGATGCGAGCCGAGAAAGACCGCAAACCGCGCTGATACTTGCTTTCCTCGCGGTTGCTTCGGGACTTCTCTACCGAGTACTGCTCGCTGCGCGGTTCCGTCAGTCATGGCTGAATGTGCCGCTGCATCCCATTTCGATCGCCATGCTGACGGCGGTCCAGTGGTGGAGCCTCTGGCTTGATCGAACGGGCCGCCGCGGCTGGAAGGGCCGCGTGGCGGGATCGACCGTTTCGAAGTAGCGGCCGAAGAAGGCCGGCGGGAATGGGCCTCCTCCAACAAGGAATCCTTCGGTTGCGGGATTGAGGCGGGTTTGCGACAGTACGGCGTATGCCCGACGACGAGCTTGGATCTGCATCTCCGTCAGGTTCACTGGGTGAGTCGCTACACGCGCTGCGAGCTGAGATTGACGCGCTGCGAGCTGAGAGAGACGCGCTGCGAGCTGAGAGAGACGCGCTGCGAGCTGAGATTGACGCGCTGCGAGCTGAGATTGACGCGCTGCGAGCTGAGAGAGACGCGCTGCGCACGCGCGTCGAAGAACTCGAGCGTGCTGTTCGCAGCGCTCCACCGCAGGCTGCTCACATCGCGGTGACGTCTGGTTCGCTCCCGCCACCCGCGCCGCCGCAAGTCAAAATAGGTTCGGCGAATGTTGCTCCGCCAACGGTCGCGCCGAATGTCGCGCGCGGCGATGCTGCGTCTCAAAGCGAAAGTGCTGAGCGCTTCATCGGTCGTTGGATCGTGCCAATCATCGGAGCTTTCGCGGTCATCGGCGCGGTTGGATTCCTCGTCTACTACGCGATCGACATTGGCCTTTGGGGGGCGATGCCTCCCGCGCTGCGATGCAGCGTCGGCATCGCGATCGGTGTCATGCTGCTCGGGGCAGGCGAGTTCTTGCGTCGGCGCGCGCCGGGCGCGTCGGTCGGACTCGACGCCGCAGGCGTTGGCGCGTTTCTTGTCACGATCGCCGTTGGCGTACACGCACTCCAGTTGTTCACGCTCGAAGTTGGTGCGTTGCTTGCGGGCGCGGCTGGGCTCTTTGGTGCTGCGTGGAGCGTGCGCACGCGCTCCGCAACCGTCGGAGTTGCGGCGTTTTTCGGCCTTTTCATCGCGCCCTTCTTGTATGACCTGCCGAGCGCGTCGCCACTCCTCACAGGCCTCCTATTCACACTCGCGATTGTCTCCGGCCTCACAACGCATGCTCTCGCAGATGCCGCGTCGCGTGCGCGATTCGAAGTCGTGCGTTTCTTGGCACTCGCGGGCGCATATGTCGCAGGCATCGTGCTGACGAGTCCGCTGTGGTGGCCATTTTCGAGTGGCGCCCCAAGCGTCGTGAGCGTCGGGTTCATTCTTCTCTGGTTCGGCTGCGCTGTCGGAAGTGCTGCGCTTCACGCAGTTCGTGGCGAAGGTCGAGCGACCAACCTGATCGTTGTCGCACTCGCCAGTTTCGGCGCGTTTGTTGTGCAGATGGGAACGTGGGGTATGACGGCGACGAGCGATCTCCGCGCATGGTTTCCGTCGCTCGCGGGAGGCATGCTCGCGGTCACGGGGCTCATGCTGCGTTCATTCGTCGCGCCAAAGTCTGATCCGGATGAAGTTGTAGATGTACGGGATGCATTCGATCACACAAGCGTTGCCTGTGAGACGTTGGCGCAACTTGCGCTCGCGTTGGGAACGACGATGTGTCTCGGCGGTTTAGTGCACTTCGCACCGGCGGGCGGGCGCGGTCACCCGGCCCCCCCCCGCGCGCCCCCC
>JBEIJG010000584.1:0-1815 GCA_040380385.1 Phycisphaeraceae bacterium
ACCTCGGGCAAGCGGGCGGCATCGCGATCGACAGCATGCACTGGGAGCCGGGCGAGATGCCAAGCGACAAAGAGTGGACGAAGTTCCGCCTCACGCGCGCGGCGCATCCGCGGCCGACTGCGTGGATGCTTTGGGAAGGCGAACCTGGCCCCGAGATTCGCGCAAAGCTCGATGCTGAGGGCGTGAACGTCTTCATCGTGCCGCTTTTTCCGATCGAACCGAGTTCCGCGGTCGCGGATGGCGAGACGCCAAGCGAGTTCGTGTGGTGCTACCCAGAACTCATTGCCGAGCTCCGCGCCGCGCTTGAGAAGTCTGTCGGCGGCGAGAGCAGCGTGCCGCTGGGGAAGTAAACTGCGCGGATGATTCGCACGCTGTTCGTTGCCGCGCTTCTCGCCAGTGCTCCTACCGCGCAGAGTTTTGCGCAAGCTGAGCCCCAAACATCGCCCGCAACTTCTCCCGCCGCCCCATCCACGAGCGCGAAGAAGGAAGTGAAGGAAGTCCCGCCGCCCGGGATGTTCTACGGCATCGAGCAGGCGCGACCAAAGTCGAAGGGCGCGCTGCGGCTTGCGACCTACAACGTCGAGAATCTCTTCGATCAGAAGGACGATCCGGCGAATCCGTTTGACCAAGACGAGATGACCGACGAGGTGCGGCTGCAGAACCTCGCGAAGACCATTCGCGAACTCGACGCCGACGTGCTGTGCCTCGAAGAAGTCGAGTCGAAGGAATGCCTCCTTTGGTTCCGCGACAACTACCTGAAGGGCCTCGGCTACGAGTACGCGGCGAGTGAAGACAACGGCTACAACCGCGGCATCGAGCAGTCGGTGCTCTCGCGCGTACCGATCGAGAAGGCCGAGGTCTACACGGGCGCGGACCTCGTCATCAGCGACATGGAGGCGCGACGGAACGCCGACAGCGCGAAGCGACTTGGAGGCACGTGGGCGCCGCCTGCGAAGGGCGCGATTCCTGAGCGTTTCCAGCGTTCGCCGATGCGTGTCGATCTCAAGTCGAAGGATGGCTATCCGCTGACGGTTTTCGTCGTCCACTTCAAGGCTGGTCGCGACTTCGATCATCAACGCGAACTCGAAGCGCTGCAGGTCGAGGCGTGGGTCGAGGCGGAACTCGCAAAGAACCCCGATGCCAATATCGCCGTGCTCGGCGATTACAACGGCACGCCGAACGACATGAACGTCAAGGCGCTGCGGATGTCGGACGACGGGCTCGTGAGCGCCTACGACTGGCGGTTCGACCCGAAGGCGAAAGCCGCGACCTACGCCACCCACGCGAGCGAGCGTTCGATCGACTTCATTGTGATGAGCCCAGGCCTCGCGGCCGATTGCGTCGATGGCTCGTACTTCGTGCTCGGCACGATGCAACTTCATAAAGACGCCGACTGGCGCACCGCGGAGAAACCGAAGGGTTACGCGAGCGATCACATGCCCGTATCGATTGAACTCGTGCCGAAGGACAAACCCGCGAGCGCGTTCAAGCGTGCGGCGCCGAAGGAGAGCGCAGCAGCCACGTCCGGATCGAACGCGGGTTCGTCGGGCACCGAGCCGGCGACGAAGGCGCAATCCGACGCGCTGCGTGCGGTCGACGGCGGAAAGCAGGCTCCCGCGACCGATGTCGCGACTGCGACGAAGCTCGTCGCAGCGGGTTGGCGCTACGTGATGCCGGAACCAAAGAGTAAGGCCGCGAAGTGGGGGAACAAGGACACGCGCACGACGTGGTTCCCGGGATATTGGAAGCACACTTCTGGTGCGACGAGCGTTGCACAGCCAAGTGCAGCCGATCAATTCAAAGGCGATGGCGCCG
>JBEIJG010000585.1:0-1809 GCA_040380385.1 Phycisphaeraceae bacterium
GATCAGCCTCAGGCAATTCTGCAAGTTCCGACTCGATCTTCGCGCACACAACCACCACGTTTCCGCCAGTGTTTTTCGCATGTTCACGCACGCGCGCGACAAGCGGACCTTCGCCCGCGATCTGCGCCTCGTCAACATTCGCGACATACAGCGTCGGCTTTGCGGTAATCATGCCAAGCGTCTGCAGCACCTTCGCTTCGTCACCTTCGAAGGCGATCGAGCGAATCGGATTGCCTGCGTTGAGGCACTCGAAGCAGCGCTCGAGGACTGCGACACGCAGAATCGCTTCTTTGTCGCCTGATTTCGCGTTGCGGCGCGACTTGTCGAGCGAACTCTCGATCACTTGGAGGTCGGCGAGTAAGAGTTCCGTTTCAATCGTGCCAATGTCGCGCAACGGATCGACCGTGCCGTCGACGTGCGTGATGTCTGGGTCTTCGAAGCAGCGCACGACGTGGAGCACGGCGTCGACCTCGCGGATGTGGCTCAAGAACTTGTTGCCAAGACCTTCACCAGTCGACGCGCCCTTCACGATGCCAGCGATGTCGACAAGGCGCACAGCCGCGGGAATCACCTTCTGCGTCTTGATGAACTTCTGGATCCGCTGCAGGCGATCATCGGGCACGTTCACCACGCCGACGTTCGGTTCAATCGTGCAGAACGGATAGTTGGCGGCCTCGATACCCGCCGCAGTGAGGGCGTTGAAGAGGGTGCTCTTGCCGACGTTCGGGAGTCCGACGATGCCTGCTTCCATGGTGACCTGCGCGTTTCGTGGGTGAAGCGATGGGGTGCGATTGCGTTCTCGGGTCTGCCGAGAAGGGGACGGATGGTAGCGGAAGGCGGGCGTTCAGTTTGTTGCGCGAAGCGTTGCAAAGTGACGGGAATCACTTCCATTCGCGGGACAATCCGTGCATACTTGACGAATCGCGGTGCGTCCGCCGCGCTTGGGTGAAGAGAAACAACGGTTGAAGTTCGACAGGTGTTCAAGTTCAACAACTGTTGAAGATGGACAACGATTGAAGTTGGACAACAAGGAGTCTGTGATGGCACGGATCGGCAATCTGGCGGCGGCGGTTGGTCTCTTCGGCGGCGTCGCTGCGGGCGCGCTTGGTGAGCGCAACGCGGAGGCGGCGTTTACGGGGTACACCGTGGTCGCGACGAACATCACGAATAGCGGACAAAATCTTGTGCGCTACGAAGTCTTCGCGGTGTTCAACGGCCCGACCGACACGGTGCTGAACTGCTTCAACTTCTGGCCGGCCGGGTCGAACTGGAACTCCCCCAGCAACTGCGGCTTCTGGCACAAGGACAACTCCGACTACAACGGCGGCGTTCTGTCGCAGCAGCACGGGATCTGGAGTCCGGCGCTCACCGGCTCGGTCACCGCGAACCGTCCGTTCGACTCGTACGTCACGATCGGCGGAATCGCGAGTCCAACGAATTCGACGAACATGGACCCAGGATGGAATGACGCTGGCGGGTGGAATCAGGCGTGCGTGGTTGGAAATCCAAGTAGTATAGGCCCTATTGGATACCAGAACTCGAGCCCGCCGAACAACCAAGGCCGCGTGGGAAACTCTCCATCAGGCGGAACGGGATTCGCGGCGGTGCCGACCGGCGGCGTGCGTCTCGGCCAGTTCATCCTCTCGCAGGGTGACACCGTGAATCGCACGTACAACCTCCGTCTCGCGTACAACGACGGCGCGGGTGGTGGCGTCCAGTTCGTGGAGACCACATTCTCCCTCCCAGCTCCAGGCGCCATCGCGCTCCTCGGCCTCGCCGGTCTCGCTGGTCGTCGTCGCCGCTGAGAAC
>JBEIJG010000586.1:0-1809 GCA_040380385.1 Phycisphaeraceae bacterium
ACGGTCGACATGATGCCGCCCCCGCGCGCGAGAATGTCGAGGTAGGGGACTCCCGCGAGTCGTTCGGCCACTTCCGCGTAGCGGTTGCCGCCCCAACACGCATGCGTGTGGCAATCGACGAAGGCGGGCATGAGCACGCAGTCGTCGTAGTCGCAGCGTGCAGCGGTGATCTCCGCGGGAGGATCACCCGCACCAACCGCTGCGATGCGACCGTTCACCGCGTAGACGTAGCCGCGCTCGATCACGCCCAGATCGCGCATGGCATGCCCGCGTCGCGGCCCTTTCGCGGCGAGTCCAGCCACCGACGGCTGTGCAAGCGTGAGAATGCGCACATTCGTGAAGAGAACCTCGGACGCCATGCCGCGATTGTCGCAGATTCGGGCCAATCGGCTACTGTGCGATGGTTGTTGTTCGCATGGTTGTCGCTCGCTCGTGTTCCGTGAGGTTTCCGATGGAACTGATTCTCGTCCGTCACGCCAAGGCTTTCGACCGCGACGCGTCGGCGTGGCCTGACGACAGTCGGCGTCCGCTCACGGCGGAAGGCCGTGAACAGTTCGCGCGTTTCGCCAAGCGTTTGCGGCGACTCGTCCCAAGCGTCGATCTTGTCGAGTCGAGCGGATTTGTCCGCGCGTGGCAGACGGCGATGTTGCTCGAAGAACATGCGCGATGGCCGAAGCCCGCGCGACTCGAACGCCTTGAAGCGCGAGACAATCTCGAAGACGAGGAGGCGCAGCTCAGCGCCATGCTGCGCACGATTGCGGCGCTGCGTGCGATTCCAGTGGTTGTCTGGGTTGGCCACGAGCCGTCGCTCTCACGCTTCGCGTCGCTGCTTCTCGCAGGCTCGGCAGACGCGATTGCGATCGACTTTCGCAAAGGCGCCGCGTTATCACTCGAAATCGAATCAAGCCCCGCGCGCGACGATCTTCCGCGTGCGCGATTTCGTTGGATGCTGACACCAAACGTCGCGCGGCGTATCACGAAACGCTAAGCAATGGCGGTGGGCCGTGCATCCGCGGCCATTGCGATTCGCTCACGCGATCAGCGCGTCGAGTTCACGCTGATCCTTCGCGAAGGTGTAGAGCTTGTCAATCTTCATCATCGTGATGACTTGCATCAGTTCCTTCGGGGTTCCGTAGAGAATGGGCTTTCCGCCGGCTGTGTGTGCTTTGTGCCGAAGCGCGATGCAGATACCGAGGCCCATCGAGCTCATGAACGTCACCGACTGCAAGTCGATGATGAAGTACTTCAGCGTTTTGCCTGCATCACGAAGGTACGGGTCGACCTCTTGACTGATCAGCGGCGATTCGCGCTGGCCGATCTGCGGTCCGAGGAATTTGACGTACAGGAGACCAGGCTTCGTCTGAATCTCGACGAGGGTCGTCTTCTTGGTGGCAGGCAAAGAACTCATGTGGGCAGATCCTTCTGAGAAGGAACGCATCCTACATGGTTGCCGCGTGGTTGCCGCGTGGTTGCCGCGTGGTTGCCGCGTGGTTGCCGTGAGGTCGCCGTGAGGCGGCTCTCAGGTCGCCGTCAGGTTTTTCGGGGGTCGTGCTCAGATCGCTCTGAGGTCGCGAAACACACGGGATTTTTGCTCAAATCGTCGCTTCCCCGATATTGGCGGCGGGCGCGGTCACCGGTGCCTCGGTCGGGTTCTCCGCGGGGGCGGGTTCGGACGGAACCTGCGCGGGCGGAGCCACGACGGGTTCCGGTTCGCGCTTCGCACGCGCGACGGGGAAGCCGTAGATCACAATGTCGGCAGCACCGCGATCTTCTTCGCGCAGTGTGCGGCTCGAGGCGTCGATCACGGTG
>JBEIJG010000587.1:0-1803 GCA_040380385.1 Phycisphaeraceae bacterium
CAGAACCTCCAGCGCCGGGGAGCGGCGGTGGCGGCGGCGGACCTGGCCAAGGCGGTGGCGGCGGCGCCCCGCGTCCAAAGTTCGATGATCTCGATAAGAACAAGGATGGCTCCATCACCGAGGACGAAGTCACCAAGGAGCAATGGGAGCGCTTGAAGCGTCGCGACCGCGACGGTGATGGCAAGGTCACCAAGGACGAGTTCGGCCAGGGCGGCGGCCGCGGCCCCCGTCAACCCGGTGGCGGTGGCGGTGGCGGTGGTGGCGGTGGTGGCGGCGGACCGAAGCCAGGCAATCCCGGCTCACCGAAGCCACCTGCGCCGAGTGCGTGATTGAACACTGCGGATCGGATCGGCGATCCACATAGCCAAACGAGCGACGCACCGCATCGAAGGATGCGGTGCGTCATTTTTGCTTTCGCGCCTGATTGCGGTCGCTCCTGATTTCTGGCGTGCGTGATTGCGGTCGCTCAACGTGCATCAGTGATCGCCCTCGGTTCACTCTGATGGATCAACCGAGGGCCGCCCGAAAGAACTAGACCGTGCGGCACACTTCGTCGTACGAAAGTCGCGGCAGACGGGGATGCAACTTCGATGGCTCACCAAATCCGAGATTACAGAGGAGGAGCGAGCGCCACGAGGTGCCGCCAAGGAACTCTGCGTCGACCTTCGCCTTGTCGAAACCGCCCATCGGTCCACAGTCGAGTCCGAGTGCGCGCGCCGCGACGAAGAGATATGCGGCCTGCAGACTGGTGTTCAGGGTCGCTGCCGCATCAATCGCCGCAGAATTTCCCGCGTACCACGATCGCGTGTCCAGATGCGGAAACAGCGCACCGACCTTCTCATAAAACTCCATGTCCATCGCCACAATGACGGTCACAGGCGCGGCCATCATTTTCTCTGCGTTTCCCGCGGCAACACATGGCTTGAGGCGCGCTTTCGCCTCCGCACTCTTCACAAACACCAGCCGCATCGGGCAGCAATTCGCGCTCGTTGGCCCAAGCTTTACCATCTCGTAGAGCTGTCGAAGCAATGCTTCAGAGACTGGCTTCGGTTGCCAAGCGCTATAGGTACGGGCATTCAGGAAGAGTTGATCAAGTGCAGTTTGTGTGAGCGGTTCCATGTGGTTCTCGCAATTGGAGCGAATGAACGAGTATACGCTGATCGCATGAAGACGAAAGACGAGATCGTCCGCGACTGGCTCCCCCGCTACACCGGCCGCAAACTCGAGGATTTCGGGCAGTACATCCTGCTCGTGAACTTCTCGAATTACGTCGAGAGTTTCGCGGAACGTTTCGGAGTCCCCGTCGTTGGCCGTGATAAACCCATGCTCTCCGCAACTGCGGAAGACATCACGATCCTCTCGTTTGGGATGGGCAGCGCGATGGCCGCGACCACCATGGATCTTCTGAGCGCTGTCGCACCGAAAGCCGTGCTTTTCCTCGGGAAATGTGGCGGACTCAAGAAGACCAAACTCGGCGACTTCGTGCTGCCGATCGCAGCGATCCGCGGCGAAGGTACGAGCAACGAGTACATGCCGCCCGAGGTGCCCGCGCTCCCCTCCTTCCGTCTCCAGCGCGCGGTGAGCGAAGCGATCATCAAGCACAATCGCGACTACTTCACAGGAACGGTCTACACGACGAATCGTCGCGTGTGGGAACACGACGAGAGCGTGCGCGAGTATCTGCTTCGGATCCGCGCGATCGGTATCGACATGGAGACTGCGACGATCTTTCTCGTCGGATTTGCGAATGGCATTTCGAAGGGCGCACTGCTGCTCGTGTCAGACAATCCGATGACACCAGAA
>JBEIJG010000588.1:0-1798 GCA_040380385.1 Phycisphaeraceae bacterium
AAGCGCTGCATCGCGCAACACTCCAAAATCGACCTGCGCATCGGCGAAATGACCAAGATTTGAGCGCGCCTCAGCGCGACCAAGCCGCGCGAGAGCACCAAGTTCACCCTTGTGTTGCGCGAGCACCGCGCGGTCGAAAACTCGAGCCGCTTCTTCGTCGGCACCGAGTTCCAAAAGCGTCTTGCCGAGCCCAACACCAATCGAGCCCGCGACCGCCGTTCCGGGTTGCGCAAGTTCGACCGCGTGCTCAAACTCTTCGCGTGCTTTGTTGAAGCGCGACAGCCGACGGAGCGCCTCGCCACGCAGTCCGTAGAGTTCAGCAAGCGCTGCCGGCTCTAGCTCGCCGCGACCACCACCCGAACTCTCCGTCATGCTTTCAAGACGCGAGAGATCAACGAGCAGTCGATCCGCAGCGCGCTCGAGTTCGCCAAGAGCGATGCGCACTTCTGCGGCGCGCGCCGCTGCCCACGCTGCGTCAGCCGCGGGCAACGTCGGATCTGTACGGAACTCATCAATTGCCGCAAGAAGTGTTTCTGGCGTGCGACCAGCAGCATCCGCGCCGCGAATCATGCTGTCGAGCGCATCGCGTTTCACACGACGACGAAGCGACTCGGCTTCCATTTCGCCTGCGCCCTCGGCAACGACTGCAAGCGCTTCGCTCGCGCGCCCGAGTCGCACCAAGGACTGCGAGTAGGTAATCGACTGCGAGGACGTCATCGTCCAACCGAGCGCCTTCGCGCGGTCATATGCATCGATCAACGCACGCGCATCGGCCTCCGTCGGAGCTTCCAACAGCTTCTGTTGACCTGCGAGAAAATCCGCGCCGAGCGCGAAAAACCGCGGCTTCACATCCGCGGGTGCACGCTCAAGATTTGGCTCGACCACTTGCTCAAGTACGTGACGCGCTTGCGCGAATTCGCCCGCGGCGATCAACTCAGATGCCTGATCAAGCGCACCGGCAAAGTCATCCTTCGGTGTGTGACCTCGCGCAAACCAAACGGCACCTGCGACAGCACCAAGGCCTGCAACGAGCAGCGGAATCTGCCAGAAATCGCGAAGAGAACGACGCGACCCCGCAGTTTCCGAGACGGCAGATTGCGAGACGACAGATTGCGAGGCGGGAGCGCCCGCTTTCGTCGAAGCGACAGACGACTGCGCAGCGCTTGTGGCGCGCGTGGCTTCCGGAGTGGTGTTGGCATTTTCCGTGCGCTGTGACACGATCGCGAACCTCAGAATCCTTCCGAGCCACCCGCGAAATACGGGCGCTTTCGTCGCGAGTCGCCAATCCTTGGCGACCCTCTCTTCAACCACACGTTCTTCAACCACACATTCTTCGACCAGCGGCGATGACTCGAGCCTCTCGACGCGCGCACACCGCCGTTGGTCGGCAATCTTGGCCGAAGAGAAGCCACCAGATCGCCAAATCGTTCATCGGCAGATCTCGCGCGAATCCTGTAAAGGCAGAAATTGCCGTCCGGCCGTCAAGGCTTGGAGATCGGCCAGAAGATCGGCCCGAAGATTGGCCCGAAGATTGGCACGGAGTCATCCCCGTCAGTACGACTCGTCGTCGTCCGCATCGCGACGAGACTCTTCTGAGTCGGCTGCGGGCTCGCCTTCCACCTCCACGACGGCCGTTCCGCTCACCATCTCGGCCGGACCATCGCCGCGCGGGTTCAGGGCTGCGATGAGCATCACGACCGGCGACGCCCACGTCACGGAAGCGGCAAGCGCGCGCACAAACCGACGGCTCGCGGAAACCTGATCACCTCGAACTCCGATGATCTCAAGCCCCATCAAG
>JBEIJG010000589.1:0-1793 GCA_040380385.1 Phycisphaeraceae bacterium
ACGAGCAGGCTGTGCTGAGTATTGGAGAGTGCATTTGGCGGATGGCCAGTTCTCATGTCGTGTCGTTGTCCGCTCAGTGTTGGGATTGTCGCGTCCGCCAATCCCATTTGACCAATGGACGATTTGGACACTACGGCCGCCGACGAAACGACGGTGAGTGAAGTACTCGTCCGACCCGAGGCTCCGGTTTGGCAAGAGCGACTGCAAGCACGCAGCATGATATACATTCAATCAACTCGCCGCGCCCGTACTCTCCTCGTAACGACGAAGTTGAAATGGCTATCAATGTCCTGATTGGGGACGTGAATCGGTACACGAAGCGGATTGGGCGAACAACAACGACGTCACAAAATGAGCGCATCCAGCGGCTCATGTTGAAAATGGCGACGATGCTTCGTTGAATCTCGTACATTTCGCCTATGCGACTTTCACTCCAGGTTCCCTTGTCTCGCAAGTGCTCTCGTCGATTACCTCAGGATCTTGCTTCGTTGTCGCTTACGACAATGCTGGCATGCGTCGGTTGCGCGAAGTTCTCGCGGAGCGAAACCGACGCGATGGCGGGCAACTCGAAGCCGAGCAACCTCACGCCGGGCATGGTGAAGCTGACGATCGAGAAGGGAACGACGACGCAGGCGACGATTCTTGAAGTCTTCGGACCACCGGATCAAACGACCCATCGCGGCGAGCAGCAGATTTGGACCTACGACAAGATCTCGTACCAAACGCGGGCTGACTCTGGCACGCTCATCTTCTATTCCGCGGGAAGCACGCTTTCGCAGTCGGTGTCGACGATGTTGATCATCTATTTCGATGCGAAGGATGTCGTTCAAGACTACAAGCTCGATTCGTATCGTTTTTGATTATGCCCATGCTGATGCTGCCGCAACGACTCACTCCCCTCATCGCGCTCGGTGCACTTTTCATGTTTGCTTCGTGCGCCACGCCGAGCAATCTGCATCGCTATTCACAGGCGCAACTGTCTGCGATCACCACGCGTGAAGTCGACGCAGGTATGGACGCGACGTATCGCGCAGCGATTGATGCGATCTTCGATCTCGGGTTTACGGTTTCAAACTCTGATCGTATTGGCGGAATCGTGACGGCGGTTCGCAAAGTTGACCGAACCGAGGAGCGCATTTGGCTCTATCCATATATCAACGACACCGAGTACTCCGTCTCGGTGCTCTTTCGCGAGGTTGATCCCGCGCGGACCACAGTGCGTGTGAGTCTTTCGGTCAACGGTGAGGCACAGGTCGATGAGAAATGGGTAGGTGAGTTTTGGCGATTGATGAAGCGACAAGTACTTATGAAGGAGCCTGTCGCCGAAGAAGTGCAGCCCGTCTCAAGCTCTGGTGCGTGAAGTAGGAATCGATCCGCCACCGCGCGAGAGCCGCGCCAATCCGCCTCGCAAGCTCGCGCCCGCTATCGCCTTCGCAACACCCCGCGTTGGATCGAAATCGGCGACCAACTCCGCACGGCGGGAACGCCGCTCGCATCTCCGCCTGCGTCACCGCTTGAACCGCTACTCGTTCCGCCACTCACTTCAGGGTCATCGTTCTTCGTCGAGATCATCTCGATGCGGATTTCGTCAAGTGAGTCCCCGCGTGTATCTCCGCGCGCATCCCCGCGTGCATCCCCACGTGCGTCTGTACCCGCATCTCCACGCACAAACTCCTCGCGGACGTCGACGCGCGTGCCAAGCACTTCGAACGAACTCCAAAGTACGTTGTCTGCGAATTGCACAGGGATCACGATGCTGTTCTTCTCGTCGATCGCGAAGCGACTGCGCGAAA
>JBEIJG010000590.1:0-1789 GCA_040380385.1 Phycisphaeraceae bacterium
GGGGCCATGGATCGCAAGCACCGTGCCAGGCTGCGAGAAGCCGCTGCCTGTTGCCGGAGAGGACGGCACAGCGGGCCAAGTCGACATGCCTTCAAATGTCCACGCGCTGCCATCGAAGGTGTACGACGCGATGCCGCCTGTGAAGATCGATGTGGCCGCTGGAACTGAGACAGCGCCCGGGATCCCCACGAGAACACGCGAGCCGTAGAGCGCAACGCTCGTTCCGGCGCGGGCGTTGTTCACGACACTCGCCGAGGGCAATGACTCGAGCGCACTCCAACCGCCTGGAATGCGCCGAGAGACGAACGCTGCTCCGAGGCCCGACGGGGCTCCAATCACCAATTGCTCACCAGAAACTGCGACGGATGTTCCAAAGAGCGACGAGGTTGTCGGTGATGAGATCTTCTGCACCAATTCCCATGTGTCATCTTTCACGCGTTCGTAGGTGTACACCGTGCCGCGCGTCGCTTCGCCGGGCGCTCCGATGACAAGCGTTGTCCCGTCGCACGCGATCGAGGTGCCGAACTTCCAACTCGAAGTCGGTGTCCCCGGCGGAACAATCTTCCCGAGCCGACGCCAGAAACCTTCACCGTCGCGTCGCCACTGCACGACGGCGTTGACATCGATCGAACTGATGAAGAGGTCGTCACCGACGAGGCAAAGGCTGTCTGCAGGAACTTGCGGCGTGAACTCTGGGTCGTAAAGCGTTTGGCATTGAATAGGAGCATTTGGGCTCGTGAGGTCGTAGACAAACACAGCGCCGGAAAGTTGATTGGTGACATTCGCCTCTGCGATGATGAGTTGTCGATCATCCATGGCGAGCGAGACGGCCGAGGTGCTTGTCGAAGTCGCAGCCGGCGAAATGAGTTCAATCGGTGCCGAAAGTCGTCCTCGGCCGAGCCGCTCGAAGAGGTGCACTGCGCCACCGTAGTAGCCCTGCGGCCATGACCACACCGCGAGATGTCGCTCCGACAGGGCCACACTCTGACGAACTGGTGCCGCGATTCCGCCCGTGGTAGTTGCATACGGCCTCCCCAGTTGTGCCCGCGTCATCGGAATGGCGGGTTCATCCGCGCGAGCAAAGCTACAGACGGAGAGCCAAAGCAGAGTCATCACCCAACTCAAGAGCGAAGGCAATGAACGGACATTTCGTTGAAACAACGCGTGTCTCTCATGCGAGTACGGACGATGTCGACTTTGGAACGATCCGTGACGAATGGGAGTGCCCTTCGGTTGAGACGGTGAGCAGTCAGCCTCGAATTGAAAGCGTACATCGGCGGTGAGAATTGGCAAATTGTGAGAGCGCGGCGATCTGCATGTCAGCGCGGACTGACCCGCACAATCCATACTTTCACCACATCTTCCGGCGCGTCTCCCGTCCACTCTCCGCGACCGCATGCGTCCGGAATCTCCGCCATTCCTATGGCGAGTCACGTTCGACCCCGATCTCGGAAGAACGATCCGCGTGGTGCGCCCTCAGATCTTGCTTCCAAATTTTGAGCATTTCGGACGTTTGCATTTGGCTTCTCGGGCGTGGGAGTTACGTTGTTCACTCTCGGCGATCCCGAGTTGACCAAAGGCAGGTCTTGATGCACGCGTTGGGCCGGCGCAGCGTCATCCTCGTCGCGATCTCGCTTGCTGCTTCGGCGCGAGCGGATGTCGTGCATTTCACCGAGTCTGCCGCCGCGCGCGGCTTCGTCTACTCGAATCTCGAGGGCATGTTTGGTGGAACGGGGCAGTATGGCTGCGGCGTTGCGCTTTGCGATCTCGACAACGACGGCGATGACGA
>JBEIJG010000591.1:0-1787 GCA_040380385.1 Phycisphaeraceae bacterium
AGTTGATCATCACACTCTCGAAACCCATGTTTTCCGCGGCAAACGCTGCTTGGCAGCAGCAGTAGTCGAACTCGATGCCCTGCCCTATGCGATTCGGTCCGCCGCCGAGAATGACGATCTTCTCACGATCGGTCACGCGAACTTCGTCGTCAAGAACAGGCTTCCCGTCGAGCGTGAATGGCGCTTCATACGTCGAGTAGTAGTACGGCGTCACCGCTTCAAACTCGGCCGCACAGGTGTCAACAAGCTTGTAGACCGGCTCAATGCCCAACTTCTTGCGATGCGCGCGCACGGCGAGAATGGTCTCAGGCGCGATGCGGCCGAGGTATAGATTCGCCAACTGCGCATCGGAATAGCCGAGTCGCTTCGCTTCGAAAAGCGTTTCGCGTGGAAGATCTTCGAGCCGCTTGAACGACGCGAGCGTGTCTTCGAAACGCACGAGCTGCGCGAATTCCGCGAGGAACCACGGATCGATCTTCGAGAGTTCGTGCACGCGCTCGATGCTCCAGCCCATCTTGAGCGCGTAGCGCACGTAGTAGAGACGACCTTGCGAGGGAACCGCAAGTTTGCGCGTCAATTTGTCTTCTGGAATCGGCCATTCCGCGGCGGAGCGGTCGGCGATTTGCACGCCCTTCGCGAGATCCGCGGCCGTTGCGCGCTGCGCCGCGAGCCACTTGTCATTTCGGTCAAGACCGAAGCCAAAGCGCTTCACTTCCATCGAGCGAATGGCCTTCTGGAACGCTTCTTTGAACGTGCGACCGATCGACATCGCTTCGCCCACCGACTTCATTTGCGTCGTGAGCGTTTCGTCTGCTTCAGGGAACTTCTCGAACGTCCAGCGTGGAATCTTCACGACGACGTAATCGATCGACGGCTCGAAGCAGGCGCTTGTCGAACCCGTGATGTCGTTGCGAAGTTCATCGAGTGTGTAGCCCACGGCGAGCTTCGCCGCGATTTTCGCAATCGGGAAGCCTGTTGCCTTCGACGCGAGCGCAGAACTCCGCGAAACGCGCGGGTTCATTTCGATGACGACCATCTCGCCCGACTTCGGATCGACGCCGAACTGCACATTCGAGCCGCCGCAATTCACGCCAACAGCGCGCATGATCGCGAAAGCTGCGTCACGCATGCGCTGATACTCCTTGTCGGTCAACGTCATGATCGGTGCGACGGTGACAGAATCACCCGTGTGAACACCCATCGCATCGATGTTCTCGATGCCGCACACGATGATGCAGTTGTCGCGCGAATCGCGCACAACTTCGAGTTCGTATTCCTTCCAACCAAGCACCGATTGATCGATGAGCACTTGCCCGATCATGCTCGCGGCGAGACCGCGACGAATGATGTCGTCGAATTCTTCGCGGTTGTACGCGATTCCGCCGCCAGTACCGCCAAGCGTGAATGCAGGGCGAATGATCGCGGGAAGGCCGATTTCCTCGAGAAACACGCGGGCATCTTCGAGATTGGTGACGGTCTTTGCCTTCGGTTGGCGCAGTCCGAGGTCCTCGACGATGCGGCGGAATTCTTCGCGATCTTCTGCGCGGTGAATCACGCGGCGATCGGCACCGATCATTTCAACACCGTGCTTTTGCAAGATGCCGTCGTCGAACAATTTGCACGCGCAATTGAGCGCGGTTTGTCCGCCGAGCGTTGGCAGCAGCGCGTCGATTGGCGTGCCGAGTTCCTTCTCGCGGATGATGATCTTTTCGACGGCTTCGGCTGTGATCGGCTCGATGTACGTCCGATCGCTGAACGCCGGATCGGTCATGATCGTCGCGGGATTC
>JBEIJG010000592.1:0-1780 GCA_040380385.1 Phycisphaeraceae bacterium
ACGAACATTCGTGTCAAGGGTGGCATCCTCGAGCGCGTCAAGGAGGGCTACATGAAGTACTGCCCCAAGCTGCGCAAGCACACGCTGCACAAGATCAAGCGCAAGTAATCGTGCGTTCGTAGGCGTGTTTGGATTCCGATCCAGCACTGCCGCGTGAACGACCTATTCCTTCGTTTTGTTACGCCGATAGCTCAGCTGGTAGAGCAGCGGATTCCAAATCCGCAGGTCGTGGGTTCGATCCCCTCTCGGCGTGTTCGACAAAGTCCGACTCCGTTGCACCAGCGGCTGTCGGCCCAAGAGGCACCACCTCTGTTTGCAACGCGTCTACGGTTGCGTCGACACGTTCGCTCGCTGTAACCGATTCGCTTGAACGGAAGTGAGAAACGTGTCAGCCCATCGTCGATGACAGGAGCCACTATGGCAGAAACAACACCGATCAACGCTGAAGTTGAGCCCTCCCGTGGGCTTTCTGTCTACAAGGCTGGACAGGGCTTTTACACCCGCATGGGAACGGTGATCTTCGTTTCGCTCGTCGCGATGCTCGGCATCCTTTGGGCGTGGGAGTACCTCAAGGGCATCCGTATCTCAGGCGTCAATGAGCTCTATGTGGCCGCTGCTGGCGCGATTCTGCTTGGCGGTGTCATCACTGCCTTCACCTACTTCTATGTGTTCGTGAAGCCGCGCACCGTCGACTTCCTCATCGCCACTGAAGGCGAGATGAAGAAGGTGAACTGGTCGACGCGTCGCGAAGTGATTGGTTCCACCACGGCGGTCATCATGACGGCCGTTGTTCTCACCGTCTTTTGCTACGTGATCGACATTGGCTTCGTGGCGCTCTTCCGGCTCATGCGCGTGCTCGACACCTGAATCTTGCTTAGGAAGTCCCGATGAACAACGAGATCACCAACGAAGACGAAGTCACCGAAAGCAAGACCGAGTCGAAGGCGCTCAAGCGAGGCGTTGATGCCCGTCGCGCGGTCGAGAAGCCGCACGAGGTGATGGGTGTCTCGACGCAGGCGCTCACCGACAATCGCAAGGGCAAGGCCGGCGAGAAGTCAAAGCTTGAGCAGACCGAAACCTTCGACCCTGCGACCGATCTCCCGATGTTCCGCGAAGGCATGAACTGGTTCGTGCTTCGCGTTGCGAGCAACAAGGAGCGTTCGGTCCGTCAGACGCTGCTCCGCAAGGTGCAGATCGAAGGTATGGAGAATCTCGTCGGCCGCATCATGGTGCCGACGGAAAAGACCAAGACGCTCAAGGGCGGCAAGCAACGTATCACCGAGTCGATGCTCTATCCGGGCTACGTCTTCGTTGAGATGCGTCTTGAGCCGGACGGTCGGATTCCACAAGACGTGTTCTTCTTGATCAAGGAAACCGATGGCGTCGGCGATTTCGTCGGTACCGCTGGTCGTCCGACGCCGATGGCGCAGCACGAAGTCGAGAAGATGCTCTTCGACTCGCGCAAGCCCGAAGAGGCTCCGCAGGTCAAGATGGAATTCGCGAAGGGCGACAAGGTCACCATCCAAGATGGTCCCTTCCAGAACTACGAAGGCGAGATCGACGAAGTCCTTCCCGAGAAGGGCCTCGTGCGCGTGCTCGTCACCATCTTCGGCCGCCAGGCACCGATCGAACTCGAGTACTGGCAAGTCCGCAAGGGCATCGAAGAGCGGGACTGAATATGAGCGCTCGCAACGTGATTTGAGCGCTCGCGACTCGCGGGCTGCTGAAGCGCCGCTTCGCGCGCTTCAGGTGCCCGCTTTCGCTCGCTTTGGCGTGGATC
>JBEIJG010000593.1:0-1777 GCA_040380385.1 Phycisphaeraceae bacterium
ATGCGCACGGCGATCGCCATCGGCGTGCCGAGGCTCTTGAAGTCGCGCACGAGGCGATCAACCTCGCCGAAGAAGCCGAGTTTGAGCGTCTGGATCATCTGCACGTCCTTCGTGCTCGAGATGACAGGCTCGACCGTCGTCTTTCCTGTCGGCGACTTCACGATCGCGCCCGCGCCCTTCAGGTTCATCTGCGCAAGCGGCGCCGTGACCGGATCTTCGGCGGCAAGCGCTTCTTTGCGCAGCGAAAGCCACGCCGGGTGCGACATCTCCATCACCTGTCCGCCCTGCGTGCGGTACATGATGCGCGTGGCGAAACCGAGGTCGGCGACCGCGTTTTCCTTGTCGATGTTGACGCCCCATTGCGAAAGCAGCGGCCCGAGGTCGTACGCGGTGCCCGCGCCGGTCGAGCCGAAGTCCATGTTGCGCGCCTCGGGGTCGGCCTCGCACCAAGGATCGGCGAAAATCACGAGCGGCTTGCCAGACACGGCCCACGCATCGATCGTCTTGAGCGCGTCTTCCGAAAGCATGCGCGGCTGAATGACGATGAGGACGCCGGCATCCTGCGGGATGCTCGGCGCGGCGAGATCGAGTCGCTTCACGTCATACAAGAGGTCGAGCTGCTGGAAGAGGATGTTCTTGCCGCCCTGCGCCATCGGATTGCGCGGGTTGAACGGCTTCTCTTCAGGAATTGTCGACAAGACGGCGACCACCGACTTCTTATCGCGGCCGACCGAAAGAATGCGCCGCGCGATCTCGTACTCAAGGAACGCTTCTTGTGCTGGGTCGAGGAACGGAATCGACTCGACCTTGTCGGTTGGGCCGCGCACGGCGAGGCCAAACATGAGGACGCGGCCCGTCGTATCGAGCGTCTTCGGCGCGATGCCCGCGGCGCGCGCCATATCTTCGGTTTCGCTGAAGGGCTCGGGATCGATCACGCGCAGGTCGAGCATGCCGCCGCTCGCGCCCGCGATTTCCTCGAGGAATTCCTGCACGCGCTGCGCATACGCGCGCACGCTGGGAAGGTCGGCGCCCTGTTCGCGCGTCCAGTAGAAGTCGAGCTTGACCGGCTCGGGCAACGAGCGGATGAGTTCGTTGACGCCCGGCGAAATCGTGTAGAGCTTCTCCTCGGTCACATCGATGCGCGCGCCGCGCAGGACGAACCACGCGGCGGTATTCGTCGCGACGAGCGCGACGAGGATGCCGACGGTTGCAAGCAGTGTGGAGCGTCGCTTGTCAGAAACTGCCATGGTGAGATTCCTTCTGCGAACGATCGTTTAGTCCGACTTCTTCCAATCGATGGCAAACACATTGAGAACGAGGAATGCGACCATCACAAGCGCGAAATACAAGACATCGCGAAGATCGATCACGCCGCGCATCATCGATTCGTAATGCGTGAGTGCGCTCGTCGATGCGAGGCCTTCCACAGCGCCGCGCGGAGCCCAGCCGCGAATGAAGTCGAGAACCGCTGGGAAACCCGCGAGAAGCAGCACGAAACACGCGACTGCGCAGAGGACAAACGCGATGACTTGGTTCTTGGTGAGCGCCGAAAGAAACGCGCCGACTGCGAGGAACGCGCCCGCGAGAAGCGCGCTTGCGAGATACGCGACGAAGATCGTGCCGTGATCGGGGTTCCCGAGCCACGACACCGTGATCCACATTGGGAAAGTGAGGCAGAGTGCAACTGTGGTGAACGCCCACGCCGCGAGAAACTTGCCGATGACGAGATCAGCCGCGCCGAAGGGGAGCGTCATGATGAGTTCGATCGTGCCTGTGC
>JBEIJG010000594.1:0-1775 GCA_040380385.1 Phycisphaeraceae bacterium
CGGCATGCAAGCGATTCGTCGTGGTGCCGGTGACGGCGCGTACATCCTTGGTTGCAATCATCCGATCTGGCCGAGCCTCGGACTGATCGATGGCTCGCGCAGTTCACTCGACATCGAACGCAACTGGCGCAGCGTTTCGCGCACGGGACGTGAAAATCTGTTGCGAGGATGGCAGAACGGCACGCTCTGGTGGAATGATCCCGACACGCTCGTGCAAACGGGGCTTCCAGAAAACGAAGCGCGTTTTCATGCGACGCTCGTCGGTGCGACGGGCGGCGCGATGTTGGCAGGTGATGACCTGTCGCGGCTTCCCCGTGACAAAGTGCCCGTGGTGCAAGCGTTGTCGAAACCAACGGGAATTGCTGCGCAATTCGGCGATCTCGCCTTGGCGTCAGGCGTGATCGATCTTGGAAACGGTGTGCTTCGGCACGTCGAGTTCAACTGGACGGATGACGCATCGTCGCGGGTGATTCGCTTTGAAGGTCGTCGCGCATTCCGCGACATGTGGACTGGCGCAAATCTCGGTGTGTACGAAGGGCACTTTGAACTTCCGCCACTCGCCGGACATGATGCGCGCTTCATGGAATCGCGGATCGTTCAGTAGATTTCATCGTTGAGCAAGTTTCGAGTCTTCGGGAGGAAACATGTCGAACGAACCCACGATGCAGGAAATTCTCGAAGCGTCGTCACGACTCGCGAAGCGTCATTGCGTCAGCGACGGGCGAGAGTTTCGGCTGAAGGATCACGATCCCGTCGACATCGGACCCTTTCGTGATGGCACACATCCGCTCGCACGAGAGGGCGGCAAAGATGCGACGCGCGAGTTGCTTGCGACGGGTATTCGCGCGATGGCGGCGATGCAGGACATGCTCTACGCGCAAGATCGGTGGTCGCTGCTTCTTGTCTTTCAAGCGATGGATGCGGCCGGCAAAGACGGCGTCATCAAACATGTCATGAGTGGCGTCAATCCGCAGGGTTGTGAGGTGCATTCCTTCAAGGCGCCGAGTGCCGAAGAGATGGATCACGACTTCATGTGGCGCTGTACGCGCCTCGCGCCGCGCCGCGGTCAGATCGGGATTTTCAATCGTTCGTACTACGAAGAGACGCTTGTCGTGCGCGTTCATCCCGAGATCCTCGCGCGACAACAACTGCCGAAGGAAGTGGTCACGGAAGCGATTTGGAGCGAGCGCTTTCAAGACATTCGGAAGTGGGAGCGCTACATGGCGCGCAACGGCACGATCGTGCGAAAGTTCTTCCTGAATGTGTCGAAGGAAGAGCAAAAGCGGCGCTTCCTCGAGCGCATTGATGATCCCGCGAAGAACTGGAAGTTCAGTGCAGGCGATGTGGTCGAGCGCGCGCGTTGGGACGAGTACATGAGTGCATACGAGGAAACGATTCGCGAGACTGCGCGCGAAGACGCGCCGTGGTACGTCGTTCCTGCAGACAACAAGTGGTACACGCGCTTGGTCGTTGCGGCCGCGATCATCGACGCACTCGCTTCCGTCGACTTGCACTATCCAGAACTCGACGACGCAGGAAAGTCGCGGCTTGCGGAGGCGCGCGCGAAGTTGATGAACGAGTAGCGCGTAGGTTCGTGCAATGGCGCATGCAGCGGCCCGTCTTCACAGAGCGAACTTGCTTTGTGAGATCTGCCGAAAGTGCACGAACATCTCAAAGCATCCGCGACGGCAGGTGTCGGAACTGTCGACGAAGAAGGTTGCCATGCGCGCCTTCACCGACATCATCGGACCTGGCCGAATCGCAGCCACGCTCGC
>JBEIJG010000595.1:0-1769 GCA_040380385.1 Phycisphaeraceae bacterium
ACACCGCGCCGGAACTCAAGTGGTCGCTTGAGTGCCGGCGCGGGCGAGGAGTTCATATTGTCGCGTTGATGTTGTCGCGACGGTTTCTCGATGTCGTCGCTGGCGACTCAATTCGCCTTGTCGAGATCGAGTTCGATGTGGCAGAAGTCACCAACGTCGAAGCATGAGGAGAAACCGAGCGCGAGGTATCCGTAGACGTCGCCCACGGGCGGCGTCATGCCGAGACCAAGCGGTTCGCTATAGGACGCGCGCAGCGTCCATGCACCGACCGAGGGGCGGAAGGTCACATCGCGACCGGTGCTCGAACCCAGGGTGCCCGGATTCGGATTCGTACGGTCGAATCCGATGACCGAGCCCAAGCCGCCGAACTTGACACTCGAGATGCCGTTGCCGCCGCCGGTGTGGTTCATTTCGAGGCGAACATTGTTCGCGGAGAGAACCGTGGCGCGGATCGTGTAGCAGCTGCCGACCGCTTCCGCGACCGTTGCAGAGCGTGCGACGAACCAAGGGAATTCGTTCGCACCGGTGCACATCGTGACGGCGATCGGCATGGACACGATGTCAGAGGCATTCACCGCTTGGGTCACCGTCGCGACCGATCGCGGAAGCGAAACAACAGGGATGAATCCACCGAAGGTTGCGGCGCTCGCGACAGGGGCTGCAGTCAGCGCAGCGCTCGAGGCGAGAAGGGCGAGGGTGAGGGCGTTTCCGAGTTTCATGATGTTGCTCCTTTCAGGAGATTTGTGCGTTGGAGGCCGGACGAGTGGCTCCGGAAGTCTTCCGCGCACCGGAAAGCGATCTCTCAGAAGAAGCAAAAAACAAACCGCCCAGGATGTGGGCGGTTTGGAGGGAGCATTTTGGAGGATGTTGGCCTGTGGCGAGCCGCGCGACGGGCGCGTCCTTATGCCGCGCTGCGCGAGCGGCGCGTTGACTTCACCCAGCGTTCGTTGCGGGCCGCCGATTCGCTGACGAGCTTCTCAAGCAACTCGCGCGGCGAGTTCGCCGACACGTCGGCGCCGATTTCTTCGGCGAGGCCCGGTGCACGGTTGAAGACGCCGCCACCGACCACGATCTGCAAGTTGTCGAACGCGCCACTGCCGCGCACCTCATCAATGAGTTCGCGAATGAATGGCGCGTCCTTCGCGCTCGATGCGAAGATCAGCAGCGTGTCCGATTCGCGCTGGCCAACTTCTTCACGAATTTCGTCGTTCGCAACGCCGCCACCAGCGAAGGTGATGTCGTAGCCGTCTGCTTCAAGAAGGTCTGCCACGAGTTGACCGGCGAGTTCTTCCGTCTCGTTTGGCCCGCAGAACATCGAGATGCGGCGACCACGCGGCGCCTTCATTTCGAATCGTGCCTGCGCTTGATCGACGAGCGAGCGGAGGAGGCGCGTCGCATAGTGGTGCGAGAGCGTGGTGATTTGGTCCTTGCGATACATCGCGGCGATCGACTCGAGGAGAGGCCAGTAAATGTCCTTTGCGATGGTTTCCGCGGGAATGCCCGCTGCGTAGACCGCGTCGACGATGTCGCGCGTACCGCGACGATCACCAGAGACAAGGGTCGTGAAGAGTTGCTCGAGGACGCGGTCGAAGTTTGGAGTCGAATTCGAAGCGAAGGAAGTCATGGCGAGAGGAGTTCTTCATGTGCGACGCACGCATCCACACGCGCGTCGCTTTTGAGCCTGTTGCTCGGATCCTCCAAGCGTTTGCCGCTGCACCTTGCGTTGGCAAGCATTCTTTCGGCGCAAGGGAGATGTCCCCCCGCAGGAA
>JBEIJG010000596.1:0-1769 GCA_040380385.1 Phycisphaeraceae bacterium
CCGAGGGCGACGGCATGATCACGTCGTTCGCACGCTCGAACTACGGCGTGCCGGTCGCGCGGCTCTTCCGCACGCTGCCACCTTCCGAGCCCGGCGGCGCCGACACGACGACCGAGCTCTCGCAGCCTCGGCTTCGACTCGACGATGCGCTCGCAGGCTCAGCAACCGCAATCCGGCCGCTGCGAAGCGGCGATCTCCTGGCGTCGGAAGCAAGCCACGCCGACGGTCTTGCCTTCACCCTCTATCGCCGCGCAGACGCGTCTGCGGGCGGCTCCAACGGCACGACCGAGTGGATCCCCTTCGCGGGCATGCGACTCGGCTTCGGGTCGAACTTCGGCTCGAACGTCCTCAGCGCCGGCGGGCTTCTCGCCGTGCAGGGACTACCCGCAACCGACGAGTTCGCCGCGAATGCACTCGTCTTCACCGGGGTTCTACCGGTCGACTGTGACGGCGACGGCGCGACCGACGACTCGCCCGACAGCGACGGCGACGGCCTCTCCGACTGCATCGATCCCGATGACGATGGCGACGGAATCGACGACGCCTTCGATCCGCTCGGCGATCTCGACGGCGACGGCATCGTCGACCAGGACGATCTCGCGATCCTCCTCGCACATTGGGGCGATCCGGGCTTGACGGATCTCAGCGGCGACGGGACGACAGACGCGCGCGATCTGGTGCTGCTGCTCGCGGCGTGGTAGCGAACGACGACGCACGACACTCGGGGACGGTCAATCTCCGTGCTTCTGCCGAAGGCGCGGGCTCAGGCGCAACATCCACTGGACGCGCTCAAACTCGTTCAGCCACTCTTGGAGAACCGCAGCGGTCTCATCGCTTGGAATCTCCGCCCATGGAAGTTCGCACGACGCTCCAAGTTGCCGCCGCGCGAGCCCGCGGTAGCGCGAGAGCGTGCGATCACCCGCGATCGCGCACGGTTCGAAGTCCTCGGCCGCAAAGACTACCACTGGAACGCGGCCGCCTCCGCAGATTTTCAGCTGCTCTGAAAAGGCGGCCTCGACATCGCGATCAACCCAGCGGAGGTCAATGCGCGGATTTGCTGCCGCAATGTGCGCAAGCAATGGCCCCTGCTGCACACAATCACCGCACCAAATGCCGCTCACGACCAAAACCTTCATATCCCGCGTGAAACTCGCGACTTCATCGCGTTGCAGCGTCGTGAGCGACACGCGGTCGAAGAGCGTGTTCCAACCACCCGCGCGACTTGGGTCGGTCGCGAGATACTGGTCGTATCGAAGACTGCGAGAGAAGACGGACTGAAGAAGCGTTCGATCGAGCATTGGATCCTTCCGTGGACGAGCCTCGCGAGCGTACACTCGCCCCGTCATGCGCGCGGCGATCGTTGCCCTCCTCCTTTTGAGTTCGTGCTCTTACGCGTGCGCCGAATTCCCGTGGAGTGTCCGAGCGGCCCACGGCGCACTCGCTTCGCACGCGGCGATCGCACAAGACGCCGCACCAGTCGAAGTCGGCGCCGCACCTCAAGTGGAGCTCGTCAACGCGCCTTCGGCAGAAGCAGAAGCACTCAACCGCTTGGCCATGGGAGCCGCATGGCCTTCGCGTGCACTCGCCGTCATGCGCTTGGAGCGATTCGACTGCGCACCGAGCGCGGCGCGACTCGAGTCGTTTCTTCTCGATCCATCGTGGCGGGTTCGCGCCTACACGATCGCGTGCCTCGCACGTCGCGGCGTTGTGATTGCACCTGAAAAACTCGCCGCAGAACGTGATCCACGCGTGGTGCGCGCGATCCTTCG
>JBEIJG010000597.1:0-1763 GCA_040380385.1 Phycisphaeraceae bacterium
GACTCGCGGGCTGCTGAAGCTTCGCTTCAGGTACCCGCTTTCGCTCGCTCTGGTCGGCCTCCCTCGGAGTGAATCCTCGGGGGCCGAGATAAGCCGTGATTTGAGCGCTCGCTTTGGCGTGAATCTCGCCAGAGGGAGCCGCCGCAGAGGCGACCGCGACAAGCATGAGCGCTCGCTCTGGCCAGCCTCGCGGCGAGTCGTGGCTTTCGGGTTGGCGCCGCGGGCTGAAGAAGTAGCGTCGTTTAACCGCACGCGCCCCAGGCCGCGAGCAGCGCGCTGAGATCTGCCGCGTCGGTCGTGCCGTTGCCATCGACATCGCCGCCCGTGGTGCCCCATGAGGCCAGCACTCCCGCGAGATCTGCCGCGTCAACCGCGCCGTTTCCATCGCGATCCGCTGGGCACGCGGGCGCGCACTCGTCGGGGATGCCGTTGCCGTTTGCGTCGAGCGAGATTCCGAGCGCGATGTCGCGCACATCGGGCGAACCGTTGTCATTGCAGTCGGTCGCGGTGGTGTACTCGACGAGATACGCGATCGACGTGTTCGAACTCGGTTGGTCATCCCACGTCGCGCGGATCGCGCCGTCGGCCGTCCAGTAGCGCGCACGGTCGCCGGAGTTGTTCGGTTCGCCCGGCGCCCATTGCGTGAATCCCCACGCGTCGCCGTTGGACCATCGCCACGTACCGGAAGACTTGAACGCGCCGATCCACGGGCCTTGTCCACCCGACCAGCCACCAGCATTCGACGCGAGCGTCGCGAAGATGAAATCTGCTTCAGCTTGCGACGTGATCGCAACCAACTTTCCGCCACGCGCATTTGCGGCGGTATTCGCCGTGGTCCAGTTGATCGCAGGCGAAACGAGCACGAGTTCGTAAGTGTGATCATTGCCGCCGCAGGAAGCTGGCCACGATGCGATGAGTAGATCAGCGCGCGATGCACACGAATCGATGAGTCCATCACCATTCGCGTCGATTGCGGTTCCAGCATCGATTTCGCAGAGATCGGCGTTGCCGTCGCTGTCGCAATCGAGCGCGTTTCGCCACGCGATCGACGCGCATGCCGCGCAGGTCGCTGCGGTCGTGTTGCCGCCGAGGCTCTGATACGCGCCAGAGATGTTGTTTGGAGTTCCGCCGCAGAAGGACGATTGTCCGACTTGCCCAGCGATTCCGCCCTCAAAGCGCACCGTGCCGCCCGAGCCTGTCGCAGAGCACGACACCGCGGTCGACGCAAGCACCTTGCACGAGCCTGCGCCAGTCGCGAGCACTGCGCCGCCATTGCCAGCAGTTGCAGCGGTCTTCAAGAAGTCGCAGCGCTCTACGACAAACGTGCCAGTTTCACACTGCAAGGCGCCACCGCTGGCCGCGGTCGTTCGGTCGAACACGCAGTCGCTGATCGTGACGATCGCGTTGCGCGCGTGGATCGCGCCACCCTTGGCCGTCGCTGTGGTTCGAATGAACCGGCAGTTTCGAATAGTCGCGTTTGCGCCGTCGATTTGGATTGCTGCACCATCCGTGGCGGCGGCATCGTGGATGGTGAATCCTTCGACCACCGCACCGGCAGCGGTCGCGCCCGCGATGAGCACTCCGCGCCCCGCGTTTGCATCGATGAATGTCGCGGTTGGTCCAAACTGCGAGCGCAAGCGAATGGGTTTTCCCTTGAAATCGACGCGTTCGTAGCGGCCGGGAGCAACGATGATTTCAGCGCCCGCGACCGGGTCGGCGAAGTCGATTGCTGACTGCAACGTTTGCGCGGTCGCGCCGCACAC
>JBEIJG010000598.1:0-1742 GCA_040380385.1 Phycisphaeraceae bacterium
ACATCGGGAGCGCGTACACGACGACGCTCTGCGATGTCTGGGCGCGCGCCATGCGACTCGACGGGCGCGATGTGTTTTTCCTCACCGGCACCGACGAGCATGGTCAGAAGGTCGAAAAGAGCGCAAAAGAACGCGGCATGACGCCACAGGCGCTTGCCGACGAGAACTCGGCCGAGTTCCGCAAACTGCTCGGGCCGTTTTGCCTCTCGAACGACGACTTCATCCGCACGACCGAGCCGCGCCACGAGTCGCAGGTGAAATTGTTCGTCGAGCGCCTCCTCAAGTCGGGCGACATCTACCTCGGCGAATTCATCGGTTGGTACGACGAAGGCCAAGAGGAGTACATCACCGAAACGCGCGCGAAGGAACTCGAATACAAGTCACCGATCTCGGGCCGACCACTCGTGCGCGCGACCGAGAAGAACTACTACTTCCGCTTGAGCGCGTTTCAGTCGCGGCTCGAAGAGTTCTTCAAAGCAAACCCCGGCTTCGTTCGCCCCGAAGGCCGCTTCAACGAAGTGCTCGGACGCTTGCGCGATGGGCTCCAAGACGTTCCCGTCACCCGCACGAATTTCACGTGGGGTATTCCGATGCCAGGCGCGAGCGAACACGTGATCTACGTGTGGATCGACGCGCTCTTCAACTACGCAACCGCGCTCGGACTCGGCGAGCCGCAGGGCGCGCTCGCGCAGGAGCGTGCGAAGTACTGGCCGCCCGCGTACCACGTCATCGGCAAGGAGATTCTCTGGTTCCACGCGGTGATTTGGCCGGCGATGTTGATGGCGCTTGATCTTCCGATGCCGAAGTGCGTGTACGCGCACTCATTCTGGATTCGCAACGGACAGAAGATGTCGAAGTCGCTCGGGAACTTCGTCGACCTCGAGACGATCGATGGCTTCTTCGCGAAATACGGCGTCGATGCGTGGCGTTGGTACATGACGACGCAAGGTCCGATCGGTACGCAGGATGCGGACTTCAGCGACAAGCATTTCCACGAGATTTACACCGCGCATCTCGTCAACACCTTCGCGAACTGCGCGAGCCGCACGAGTTCGATGATCGAAAAGTACTTCGGTGGTGCGATGCCTGCCGCCGAAACGGCGTCGATGCCAATCTCAGCAGCCGCAGGTGCGCCGACGTGGAGTGCGTTCACGGAAGCAACCGCCGCGAAAGTCGCGCGCCATTACGAATCATTCGAACTCGCCGAGGCTGCCGACGCAGCACTCTCGATCGTGCGCGCGGTCGACCTCCTCATCAACGAGACGGCGCCGTTCAAACTCGCGAAGGACCCGGCGAATTTGCCGCGCGTTGCCGAGATTCTCGCGGCGTGCGCGGAAGGCGTGCGCGTTGCAGCCGTGTTGCTCACGCCGATCATGCCTAGCAAGTGCGCCGAAGTACTCACCGCGTACGGAAGCGCGCTCGATGGCGATCGCGCAAGCAGCGGTCTCGCGGCCGCCGCCCGCTGGGGCGGACTCACGGCGGGTACGAAGATCGCGAAGTGCGCGCCATTCATGCGCGTCGACGCGCCCGTCGCGCCCGTCGCGTGATTGAACGGTGCCGCGCAGCGACCCGCTTGCACCCGCTCGTACCCGCCAGCTACCCGGCACGCTATCCCGCAACCCCACAGAAGTGCGTGTCCGAGTGCACCGACATCGAGGCCCAGGGAATGTGCAGGAGCTCCTTCTCGGTCAGCGCTTCGCCGAGGATCCTTCTCCATGTGAAGGGGTCCATCCCGTCGCCGC
>JBEIJG010000599.1:0-1741 GCA_040380385.1 Phycisphaeraceae bacterium
ATTCGTTCCTCGCTCTCATCAGTCATTCGTGTAGAACCACTTCGATGCAGCAGCGGCCGCCGACGAAATACTCGATCCGTAGACCCGCTTGAAGCGTTCTTGCCACGGATCGGTGGGTGCCGTGACCTTCGCGAAGCGCAAGAGTTTCATCCCGCCCTGCTCGTAGAGCCAACGCACGAACATGTACGACATCGACTGCGCGAGGCCGAAATCCTTCGTCCACATCGCGTCGGCGTAGGTGCTGTTGAGAACCGGCGCGAACGTCGTTCCTGCGCGCAACGCGACGAGCCCATCGCGACGAAGCGCTTCGTCCATCGCGGCGTTCGGCGTTTGCAGTTCTGCCATCACACGCGGCAGTCCTTCGTTGAGCCACGCTGGCCCACGCTCGGGCGCACCCGCCGAATGCAGCATCGCGCGCGCGAGCCCGACCGACGCGTGATAGAGCTGCAGCGCGCGATCGCTGTTTGGCGCGACAAGCACGAGCGGCCGCGGATCGCCGTTCGCAGCCGCGGGGTAGACGACCAGCACGTCTGGGTAGCGCGCAGGATCGGTCGATGCGACCGACGCTGCCAGAAGTCGCCAACGATCGCGATCGGCAACCAGCGCGACCGGCACCTTGCCCTGCAATCGCACCGGCGCACCAGCGCGCGCCAGTTCTTCGCTCCAACGCGCGTAGAAGAACTCAAGCCCACCTGCGTCGTTGCGAAACGCAGGGTCGCCCGCCTCCGCAAGAAGCGCCACGTGCGTGGTCTCGTGGAGCGTCGCGCTTGTGCCTGCCTTTGCGAGCGCCGCGCGGGCGCCCTCAAGGTTCTCCGCACTCGCGCGCTCAAACTCGTCCGGCGGCAGTTCCTTCCACGCTCGATTCGAGAAGCGCGGCGCTTCGGGACTGATCGCGGCGAGCCGCGCGTCTTCCGCCTTTTTTGCGCGTTCTTCGCGCGCCGAGCGAAGTCGTGCCGCGTCGGCCTTTGCCGCTGTAAGTTGTGTATCCGTCGCACCTTGGCGACGCGCCCACTCGGTCAAACTTCGCACGATTCGCTCACCGTCGGGCAGCGACTCCGCGATCGCGACAACATCGGCCGCCGCTTGGGCGTCCTTCTGAGCACCTGCAGCCGTGGCGCATGCCTTCAATACGACCGCCGCGGACGCGACCCGAAGGTCTTCCCACCGGATCAATCCCGTCGCACCCTCGATGCCGTCTTCCGACCACGCCTTGATGCTTGAGCGTTCGGTGCGACCGCTCGCAAGTTCAAGCTGCACCGGAACCTCGGTCGCAAGTTCGCGACGCTGGATATCCGCCCACGCAACTGCATGAATGGCCAGAACGGCAGGCAGGACTCCGGCAAGGACGCGCATCGTCAGCGATGAAACCATGTTGGATCGCAAGAATACCTCCCGTTTCCGCTATCTCAGGGCACCGACGTGCCGAAATAGGACTCGTGTAGCAAGCTCGAGGCGATGGCATAAGTCTTGCCCGCCCCGCGTCATTCCCGCGAACTTCGGTACGCGGCGAATGAGTACGATGGCAATCCGATTGTCCGAGAAGCCGATCGCGGCGACTCGGTCGACGGATGTGAAGTGGTGAGCCGCTCCGGAGGCTTTTCCGGAGTCAAGCAAGTATGTAAGCAAGGAGTCCCCCATGTTCGAACGACTGACCGATCGAGCCCGCAAGGTGATGGCCCTCGCCAACCAAGAGGCCCAACGCCTCAACCACGAGTACATCGGGACGGAGCACATCCTGCTC
>JBEIJG010000600.1:0-1706 GCA_040380385.1 Phycisphaeraceae bacterium
AAAAAGTCGAAGAACTTTTTTCGCGAAGAACGCGAAGCGAGTCGCGAGCGCTCGTTTCTTTCGCGGTCGCGCCTGCGGGCGCTCCCTGTGGCGTGGTCTACGCCAAAGCGAGCGAAAGCGGCCACATGAAGCGAAGCTTCATCCGGCCGCTCAGTCGCGAGCGCTCAATACGTGTGCTTCCGCATGCGCCACGCCCAGCGCGCGTAGTCAAGCATCGCATGGCGTCGATCCGCCGCGGATGGCCACTTCGACTCGTCCACGCCAAACGCCGTTTCCTTGCGCCACTTCCAATACGCGCCCCCGACGCGAAAGCGCGTCGCAAACCCGAGTGAGAGAAGTCCGAGGAGCGACTGGATCATCGCGTTCGATTAGGAAATCCGTGGCGCGGCGCGTCAGTGCTGCGACATCAGGCCTTGGCGTGGATCAGGAATCGCACGGTCATCGAGCGCGACACCCGGCCGACCGGCGAGACCCGTTCCGTCTTCAACGAGCGGGCTGAAGCGGCTACCGATCATGCGAATGCGTTGATTCGCTTCGACGTGGCCGCTCATGATCGGCGAGAGGAAGTAGATCAGCGCCATCGCGCCGAGCGAGCCCGCCCAGAGGAAGCCGGTCGCGTCGAAGTAGACGAAGAACGACACCATGAGGAGGAGGATGAGCGACACAGGAATCATGCCTTCCCACGAGAGGCGCATGAGCTGATCGAAACGGAAGCGCGGAAGCGTCCAACGGATCGCCATCGTGAGCGAGACCATCAGCGTCACCTTGCCGAGCACAACCGCAATCTGCGCAAGCATCAGGAGCGGTCCACCTTCGACGGGGAGGTCGAGGCCAGTGAACGGATTCACCGACCAACCGCCCATGAAGAGCACGACGAAGAACGCCGAACCCGTCACGATGTGGAAGTACTCGCCGAGGAAGAACAGCGCGAACTTCATCGAGGAATACTCGGTGTGGTAGCCACCGATGAGTTCGCTTTCGGCTTCCGCCAAGTCAAACGGCGCGCGGTTCGCTTCCGCGAGCAAGCAGACGTAGAAGATGACCGCGGCGAGCGGCTGTTGGACGAGGTTCCACTGACCGTTGAGCTGCTGCTCGACGATCGTGTACGGCGCGAACGTGCCGGCCGCGAGGACGACGCACAAGAGCGCGAGGCCCATCGGGATTTCATAGGAAATCATCTGCGCACTCGCGCGCAGACCGCCGAGGAACGACCACTTGTTGTTGCTCGCCCATCCGCCGAGGCTGACGCCGTAGACGCCGACCGCAGCCGTCGCGAGGAGATAGACAACGCCAATGTTGATGTCGGCACCGATGAGGCGTACGGGATACGTCGCACCGGGCACCGCTACGCCGAGCCACTGCACGAGACCCGTCAGATCGATTTGGCCCGCCCACGGAATGACCACGAAACCCATGATCGCGGGCGCAACGATGAAGCCAGGCGCCAAGAAGAAGAGCGCCTTGTCGACGCCGGTTGGGTTGTAGTCTTCCTTCAGCATGAACTTAAGGCCGTCGGCGATCGGCTGCAGAAGTCCCTGCGGGCCAACCCGGTTCGGGCCGATGCGATCTTGCATCCACGCGCTGAGCTTGCGCTCGAGCATGATGGCGTACGCACACCCACCCAAGATCACGTGGACCATCGCGAAGATGAGTCCGACGTTGACGAGGAGCTGAACGATTTCCGGCGTGAGCTGGAGGTTGAGGCC
>JBEIJG010000601.1:0-1691 GCA_040380385.1 Phycisphaeraceae bacterium
GGTCGACGTGATCGTCGGCACGAGCCCGCAGTTCTTCACAGCGTGTGCCGCGTATGTCACGAGTCGTTTGAAGTTCCGTCCGTACATCTTCGAGCTGCGCGATCTTTGGCCAGAGTCGATCAAAGCAGTCGGCGCGATGAAGAACGAACGTGCAATCGCACTCCTCGAGAGTCTCGAGCTCTTCCTCTATCGCAAGGCTGCTCGAGTCATCTCAGTGACCAATTCGTTCAAGGACAATTTGGTCTCCCGAGGGATCGATGGTTCGAAGATCGAAGTCGTGACCAACGGCGTTGATCTCTCGCAGTTCAAGCCGAGGTCGAAAGACCCCGAATTGGAGCGGCAACTTGGGCTCCAGGGCAAATTCGTCGTTGGATACATTGGAACCCACGGTCTCGCGCATGCCCTAGAGACGGTGCTTGACGCTGCCGAGCGCCTGCGCGGAACCAACGTGACGTTTCTTCTGCTTGGCGATGGTGCGCGCAAGCAGGCACTTCGCGAGGACGCTGCGCGTCGCGGGCTCGACAACGTTGTCTTCATCGACACCGTGCCAAAGGCGGAAGTACCGCGCTATTGGTCGATCCTCGACGTTTCGCTCATCCATCTCCAAAAGACGGAGCTCTTCACGACGGTCATTCCATCGAAGCTCTTTGAGTCGATGGGCATGGGTCTTCCGGTACTCCACGGCGTCGAGGGCGAGAGTGCGCGCATTGTGCGCGACGAAAACGCGGGCATTCCCTTCGAACCGGAGAACGTTGACGAGCTCGTCGCGGCCCTCCGCCGGCTCAAGGAGAATCCTTCGGAACTTGAGCAGTTCAAAGCCTCGTGCCTCAAGGGTGCGCAGAACTACGACCGCACGAATCTCGCGCTCAAGATGATGCGGATTCTTGAAAGTGTTGCTGTGAGGCGGTAGGGCGCTGAACACGCGAGGTTACTTCGGACATTCGCCCCAAGCGTCGAGCAGTATTGTGAGATCGGCGCCGTCGACGACGCCGTTTGCGTCGAGATCGGTGAGCGTCGCGTTTGTCGCGAAGGTCGCAAGGAGCGCACCGAGATCCGATGCCCCGATCGCACCGTCGCAATCGACATCGGCGATGCAATCGGAACATGTAGGCTCATACGCGTTGCCGCCACCGTCAACGAATCCGAACGGCGGAAACACCTGACAGCACTCGGCAAAAGAGCAGTTCTCAAGCACAAACATGGCTGGCGCGAATGTCGTTCCGTAGATCGAGCGGCCCCACGGCGACCAGTTGCCCTCAAAAGTGCAGTCGCGCACGGTCAGCGCGCCCGCAGCCTGTAAGGCACCGGCCTTTGAGATGATCGAATCGTTTGTGAAGTTGCCGATGAAGTCGCAATTCTCGACGAGTGATCCGGCGGGAACGGAGGCCCACTGCACGGTCAATGCGCCGCTGCGAACGGCTGAGTTTCCCTCGAAGCGCGTTCGTCGAATGAGACCAGTTCCAAGGAACCCATCTCGAATCGCCATGAAGAGGCCTCCAGCCTCGCTCATCACGGCCGAGACGGCGGATGTGTTTCCGATGAATTGGCAATCCTCGACGACGCCGCCCTCGAGGTACGCGGCGCCGCCGCGTCCATGCGCTGTATTTCCAGTGAAGGTGCAGTCACGGAGCGTCACGGCGACGGAGGTGGCGGTCACGGCGCCCCCAGTTCCATTCGATGGAGTCGCGACA
>JBEIJG010000602.1:0-1689 GCA_040380385.1 Phycisphaeraceae bacterium
GGATGCCGACGGCGCGACATCTCAGTCTTTTCAAAGATGATGAGATTCCGCTTCCTGCGACATTCTTTGATCGTTACGAAGGTCGCAGTCGCGCGAGTTCGATGCAGACGATGCAAGTCGACCGCGATCTCGCGTGGGAGTATGACCTGAAAGTGCCCGCGCGCGAGCTCTTTCCCGATCGCAAACTCGACGGACTTGATTCGTGGATGCAGCGCGAAATCGAGCGGATTCCAGGCGAAATCCAGCGCGCGATCGTGGAGGCATATCGCGATGAGAATCGAAAGCTCATGGAGCGCTACTCGCGCATGAAGCCGAAGTCGCTCGCGGAATGGCGATTCCAGCGATACGCAAAGGACTACTTGCGCACCGCGCAAGGCGTCGATGACTCGGTCGGCGGCATCCTCGAAGAACTCGACCGACTCGGGCTCGCGGAGAACACGATCGTCGTCTACACGAGCGATCAAGGCTGGTTCCTCGGCGAGCACGGGTGGTTCGACAAGCGTTGGATGTACGAAGAGAGTTTCCGCATGCCGCTTGTGGTGCGTTGGCCCGGCCGGATTTCGCCGGCGACGACGTCGGGCGCGTTGGTGCAGAACCTTGATTTCGCGCCGACGTTCCTCGCGGCGGCGGGCGTTTCGGTTCCCGCCGACATGCAGGGGAAGAGCATGCTGCCGCTCCTCGCGGCAGGCAGCGCGACCGACAAGCCGTTCCGTGACGCGGTGTACTACCGCTTCGAAGAGTCGAAGGGGTCACATACGGTGCCGCGCCACGAGGGTGTTGCGACCGATCGCTGGAAGCTGATCCGGTTCCTTGATCTGATCGATCCGGCGACGGGCGAGCGTACCCTCGAACTTTACGACCTTGCCGCAGATCCCGACGAACTTCGAAGCCTTGTGGGCGACCCGAAGCACGCGGAGACGCTTCGGGCGATGACGCAGAAACTCGAGGCGATCCGCGCGCAGTACCAAGTCGACGTCCCACCTGCGGGAAATTCAGCTTCAGCACCCGCGACCCCTTGAACTCGCGTTCGGCGGCTCTACCCTCGCCGCCTCGTCGACAGAGAATCGAAACCTGAGGACTGCACGCGCACGGTCGCGCGTCTACTCGTGTTTCACGCGTGGTCCGCGCTGTCGGCGGCGCAGGGAGGCGTCATGTCGGAGCAACGTCTGGGGATGGTTTCGCGGCTTGGTCGGTGGATCGCAACGCCTGGTGCAGGGATCTTCTTACTCGGTGCAACGCTCGCATTCGCGGTGCTTGGCGCGAGCGATCAGGTTGGTCGTGCGGTGCGCACGATGAAACAGGACAACGTGATTCGCGTGAAAGGCGTATCAGAACTCGACATCACGAGTGATCGTGCGGTCTGGTGGGGCACGGTGCGTGCGCGCGCGGCGACGCTTCCTGAGGCGTACGACGAACTCGCGAAGGCGACCGACGCGCTCAAGACCTTCGTGGTTTCAAAGGGGATTCCCGCTAACTCGATTACCGTTGCGAGTGTTGATATCTCGCGTGAAATGAAGCGCGATGAGAAGGGCAACTCGACGAACGAAGTGGAACGATTCGCGCTGCGGCAGCGACTTGGATTCTCATCGTCGAACGTGCAAGTTGTGCGCGAGATTTCAAACGGCGCGACGGCGCTCATCAAGCAAGGTGTTGAAGTCGAGAGCGATGCGCCGACGTACACGGTGAGCA
>JBEIJG010000603.1:0-1688 GCA_040380385.1 Phycisphaeraceae bacterium
CGCTGCGCTCGCGACTCGCTTCGCTTTCGCGCGCTCTGGCCGTCTCCCCTCGGAGTGCATCGCATCTGGAGAGTTTCGGGGGCCGAGATGAGTGCTTCGAGCCGCGCGGCGCAACCCTCTCCGCAAAGGAAAAAGCCCGCGCTCGCCGGAGGCGACCGCGGGTTTTTCAAGAAGCGGAGAGGGTGGGATTCGAACCCACGAGTAGGATGAACCCACTACTAGTTTTCGAGACTAGCTCCTTCAACCGCTCGGACACCTCTCCGGATGGCACTGCCCTGACGGGCTGAGCGGGGTCGGAAGTATCGGCAAAGTGGAACGGTTTGTCCAGTCCTTTCGAGGACCTTCGCACGAGTGTCCGCCGCGCGAATCGGCCATCTGCCCTCGAGGCTCTGTGACCCCTACTTGAGTTATCGCGGCGATGTAGGCTCGGGCGCAGCATGCGACGCGTCCGTCGCGGCCTTGCCACCCCCCGTCGTTAAGAGCACAACTCCGCCAATGATCAGCAGCACCGCGACCGCCTTTCGGGCATGCATCGATTCGCCGAGGATGAGCCACCCAAGCAGTACACCGACCGAAGGTGCGATCGCGAAGGCGATGGGCTTCACGATCGACACTTCGCCGAGCGAGAGCGCTGCGTAGAAAAGCACCATCGCAAGTGCGCCCGCGACGAGCCCAGAGCCCAAGACGACTTTCGTCCAATTCGCCGCATCCATCTGCCCAAGCGACGGTTCTTGTCGCAAACCCGCGATACCGCGCGTCATCGCGAGATACGCAAGAAGCAACAGCGGGATCGCAACGAGCGAGCGGATCGTGATGGCGGAAATCGGCCCAAGTTTCCCCGAGTGCAGTGCGCTTCGCGTACAGACTTCTCCGATTCCCCAGCAGAGTCCGGCGCCGATGGCAAGAAGGGTCGCTTTCATGCCTCACATTGTGACACATGAGCTGAAGTGTGTCAGCCGCACGCGCCCCATGCTTCGAGAACGAGCGAGAGATCTGACGCCGAAGTCGTGCCGTCACCATCGATGTCCGCGGCCGTCGTGCCCCAGTTCAAGAGCACAAGCGAAAGATCCGCAGCGCTCACCGCACCGTCGCCGTCGAGATCCGAAGGACACGCGGAAATCGGTTGGAACGCCACTGACAACTCGCCTTCGGCGCGCGCGAGCGATGCCACGCGCACAAGCAACGATGCACCCTTTGCAACTTTCACTTCCACTCCCGCGCCTTCGACGCACGCATCAGACGCGCTACAAATCAGTTCGTCACCACACGAGCCCGAGCCTGCTTCGATCTGCACCGGTGCGTCATTGCTGCAGGCAGAAAGTGTTGCGACACCATTCGCCTCAAACGGCCCAACAAGGAACCACACATCTGCAAGTCCCGCGCCGCACAGTGGTGTACTCGGCGATGTACTCGGCGTCGCGCCAAGAAGGTCGAACGACACTGATGCACCCTTCGTGGGTACCGCGACTGTCGTTGCATCAGCGCAAGCGTCGTTGGTGGGCGCGGCGGTCGGTGTGCCGGTTTCGGTCACGCGAACAGCGCCATTTCCGATCTCAAAGTCATGCCCACCAATCTGAATGAGGTAACGCTCACCAGCGACGGTTGGGAACTCGAGCGTGGCGTAACCACCGCAACCGATCCCCTCGTCGTTGCACGCAATCGACGCGAACGTAGTCGCATCGCGCAGA
>JBEIJG010000604.1:0-1681 GCA_040380385.1 Phycisphaeraceae bacterium
CAATCAATCGATCGAGAAGATCACCGCCGACTGTGATCGCAACAACTGGCTCACGGCGCAAGACATGCTCTCGTACGGACTCGTCGACAAGGTGCTCGAGAAGCTTCCCGCTTCGGCGATCGCGCCCAAGGCGAAGAGCGACGAGTAACCCGCGCGAACGCGCTCAAATCCCGGTTCAAATCCCGGTTCAATTCCAGGTTCAACTCCAGGTTCAACTCAACGTGTTCTTCACCACAGGCGGCCTTCGGGCCGCCTGTTTCATTGCGTCTTTATCGCGCCGACGGGCGAACAAGCGAGCAACGCCCAGAACAGACCGAGGCGACCGCGATGACGGGCAAGTGGCATGCGGGGGCCGCCGGAATGTCGGGACTGTTCGAGCAGTCAGGGCTCGCGGAGTTCGCTTGCAGTCCGAAAACCACGCATCAAACCACTGATCACCGCGGGCCACCAACATCCGCGCCAGTCCAAACCGAAACATATAGGTCAGAAGCCTTGGCATTCACGCAACTTTTTCCTGACAAAGCCCGCCGATTCGTTGACTTGGCCACGATTTGCGCCACTCTGGGCGCCAAACTGAGTTGTCGTTCCCTCTTCCTGCATGGTTCCTTCGTCCCGAACCCTGTTTGAAGGATGACTTGGTCTAGTTCCCTGAGTGAGTCCATGTCCGAGAGAGAAATTGAACGCCGCCCGGCCGGGGCTGTCGCTTCGTCGCAACATCCCATGCGACGGTTGTCTGATAGTTTCGGTTCGGTGTATCCACAGTTGCGCGCAATGGCTGCAACTTTGATGCGACGTGAACGCGCCTCGCACACGCTCCAACCCACCGCGGTGGTGAGCGAAGCATTCCTGCGCCTCGCATCGCGCGAGGCGGAGGAGACGTTTGCGTCGGAAGCGCATCTCCTCGCGTACGCCGCGACGACGATGCGCTCGGTGCTGGTGGATCACGCGCGCCGACGTATGTCGAAGAAGCGCGGTCGCGGATCAAACTCCGACGCAGGGCTGCTTGAACTTGTTTCCTCGAACACTGGCCCCGGCGTCGATCTCCTTGAGATTGACGACGCGTTGAAAGCGCTCGAAGCCGCCGATGCGCGCGCCGCACGCGTGGTGGAAGCCCGCGTCTTCGCTGGCCTCACCATCGAGGAAGTCGCGGAAGCGATGGATCTCTCACTTTCGAGCGTGTCGCGCGATTGGCGCTTCGGACGCGCGTTCCTCGCCGGCCAACTCTCAGAAGATGGTGCTGCGACTGACGACACGGAGAACGCGGCGTGAGCTCGAGCCCAACCACGATTCGCCGAGCGCGCGCGGTGTTCCAGTGCGCGCTCGAACTCGACGGCGAAGAGCGCATGCTCTTTGTTGAAGATGCCTGCGGCGGCAATGAGGAACTCGAGCAGCTCGTCTTGAAGCTCCTCGCGCTCGACGAAGACGACGCGGGGTCGTTCGGCGCGAGTGCGCACGACGTGTATGAAGCCCGTGCAGCGCATCAGACTCAAACCGATCCCTTCGCAACCGACCACGGCGACGCGCGCGCTTTTGCTGCGCGCCGCATGCCGCTCCCGCTGGGTTACACCTCTGTGCGCGAACTCGGCGAAGGCGGTTCAGGCCTCGTCGACCTCTGCCGCGAAGATGGTTCGGGCGATCTCGTGGCGGTGAAGACGATCGACCTGCGCGGGCTCGGCCAAGG
>JBEIJG010000605.1:0-1659 GCA_040380385.1 Phycisphaeraceae bacterium
ATCCCGCACGCAGCGCCCGCGCAAGTGCGCGGCGACTGCGCCAACGCGCAACACCTTCAACCGTCGGGAACACGCTTCCGAGCGACTCTCCGTCGGGCGTGAACGGCGCTCGTGTCGCCGTGATAGGCCATTGCGCACCGCATTCGGTGCAGGCACAGAGCGGCGTTTCTCTCAAGTCATCGACGCCGTTGCGCGGCGGTTGCATCGGCGACGCACCACGCAACGCGTGTCCGCACGCCGCACAGAAGCCGAGTTCGAGTAACGGCACCGTCGCCTTTGAGCCACGATGGCGGAAGACGAACCACCAACGGGTCGCGGTGTATGCGACAGCCGCGGCAGCGAATGGCATCAGAACGAGAATCCGACCATCATCGCGATTGATTGGCCCTCCACCGCTCGCCGCAAGGAAGTCGGCGAGTCGAAAGACGCCGAGTACGAGTACTCCCGCACACGTTGCTGCAATTGGCGCGGAGCGAAGAAGAATGTGATCCTCGAGCACCACGTGGAGTTCCGGCGCGGCCGAGGCATGTGCATCTCCGTGGCGACGCGTCTTGCGCGCAATCGCGGCGTAGGCCGCACGCGTTCCCGGCTGGTCCAGATCAGGCGCGGGCGCGTGGCGAAACGGCGCAAACTCTCGCGGCTCGCCCGAAGCATCGACGAACCCGCCATCGCGTGATTTCGCCTTCACAAGCACCGAAGAAATCGGGTCGTTCATAGCCGATGCGCCAATTCTCTTCGCTCTCCCTTTGCTCTCCCTCATCGCGAAGCGGTGATGTCACGCGCACGCGCACGCGTACGCAGAGTTTCCATCAATCGAGCGGTCGACCGTCCCACCGGACAAACGCTTCAATCGCCGCGTACTCCGCCAATCCAAGCGAGTCGTAAAGTTTCGCGGTGTTCGCATTCCGCTGCTCAGCGCGCTCCCAGAACTCGCGTTCATCGGCGCCTGGGAAGAGCGCGCGATCCTTCTGCGATTGATGCTTGAAGATCGCGGTGCGCTTGCGGGCGACTTCGTCCGGTGAAAGCGGTACAGCCATTTCGGTTTGCTCGACGTCCCATTCCTGCCACGCGCCGCGATAGAGCCATGTCGTGCAGTGCTTCGCCCACTCATCGTTCGCGCACTCGCCGAGCGCGCGGAAAATCGCAGAAAGGCACACGCGGTGCGTGCCGTGTGGATCGCTGAGGTCGCCAGCCGCATAGACCTGATGCGGCTTCACGCTGCGAAGGAGCGCCTTCACGATCTCAATGTCATCCGTGCCAAGCGGCTTCTTTCGGACACGGCCCGTTTCGTAGAACGGCATATCGAGGAAATGCAAACGATCTTCAGGAACGCCGCAGTAGATGCCGGCGGCCTTCGCCTCGCCACGACGGATCAGGCCCTTCAGCCGCTGCACCTCCGGCGCGTCGACCTCGCCGGGGCGCTTCGCGCGGAGCTTACGCGCGATGTCGTGCTCCATGCGCTCGGTCTTCGCACCTTCGAAGCCGAACATGCCGTTGAAGTCGCTTGCGAAGTCGAGGAAGCGCAGCGCCTCGGCGTCGAAGACCGCGATGTTTCCCGAGGTCTGGTACGCGACGTGCACCTCGTGGCCTTGATCGACGAGGCGGATGAACGTGCCGCCCATCGAGATGACGTCGTCGGCCGGGTGCGGCGCGAAGATG
>JBEIJG010000606.1:0-1657 GCA_040380385.1 Phycisphaeraceae bacterium
CGCTCGGCACGCTCGCGCGGCTCGAGTCGATCAATCTCGTGGGTGCGAAGGTCACGTCCAAGAGTGCCGGTTGGTTCGGCGGTCAGCCGATGCTTCGCAGGGTGTATGTCTGGCAAACCGAACTCGACACGCCTGAAGCAACGACGGCTATCGCCGATGGTCGCGAATCAGGCCCGAATTGGTACGTGAGCGGCAAGGATCTTCCGCTCGCGCAGCCAACGACTCCGCCGCAGCCGGAAGAGCCCGCGAAGAATTCGAACGACGCAGCGGCCGCGCCCGCCGGCCAGTGATTGGCGTGCGTGCGGCTGGACTGCCGTGCGGGCGGCTGGACTGCCGTGCGGGGAGCAACCCACCGACGCCGGAGAGAATCTTCAGAAAATTCTTTGGCTGAATTTCGCGTCGGTATTTCTGCCAGAAAGTCCGGAACGGTGCGTGCACTTCGGTACGCTTCCGCGCATGCTTCCGTCCACGCCGACTGACTCCAACTTCCGTGACTCACGCCGCGCCTTCATTCGCACGACTGCAGGTATCGCAGCGCTCGCGCCGTTTTCGAACGCATTCGCTTCCGCGATTCTCGCGGGCGAAGTAACGACCGGCTCTGGCGACTTCCAGTACCGCGTCGAGCATGACTGGCTGATGCCGCCGGAAGGTCTCGCGTGGGGCGACACGCACGGCGTCGCGCAGGACAAGGCTGGCCACATCTACATCTCGCACACTGTTGGCGGGGGCGCGACGAAGGATGACGCGGTCTACGTCTTCACGAAGGATGGCAAGTTTGTTCGTTCGATGATGCCGCAACTGAAGGGCGGCGGTCACGGACTCGACATTCGTATGGAAGGCGGCGCGGAGAAAGGTGAGGAGTTCCTCTATCACTGCGACGTGAATCGCCGACGCGTGCTCAAGACGAAGCTCGATGGCACGGTTGTGTGGGAGAAGGGTGCGCCTGTTGAGGCGGAGTTCGCGGGCACCAAGATCTACGGCAACGAGAACGATTGGAATCCGACCAACGTCGCGTTCATGCCGAACGGCGATCTCTTTGTTGGTGACGGTTACGGGAAGAGCTTCGTGCACATCTGGTCGAAGGACGGCGCACACAAGGCGACGATCTGCGGACCGGGCAGCGGTGAGGGCCAAGTCGCGGGTCCGCACGGCCTCTGGTGGGATGATCGCGTCGGAACGCTTGCCGTTGCTGATCGCTCAAACAACCGCATTCAGTACTTTGCCGAGGCGGGCGCGGGCCAACCGTGGAAGCACGTCTCATTCGTGAAGGAATCGATGCGTCAGCCGTGTCACTTCAAGACGCGCGGCGACCTCTTGCTGGTGCCTGACCTCGCAAGCGTGGTAACGCTGCTTGGCAAGGACAACAAGGCGCTCGCGATGCTCGGCGACGGCAACCCAACGAACCTCCGCGGCGCGGCTCGCAAGGACTTCATCCCCGGCAAGTTCGTCCACCCGCACTCGGCGACATTCCTCTCGGATGGATCGATCTTGGTGGTCGAATGGGTGCCGATTGGACGTGTGACGCGACTTGTGAAAGCGTGACCCTGATCGGGCACGCGCTTCGGCGAGTTGTTCGCCGAAGCGAAAGCCCCCCAGTCCGAGCGGTCGTGTGACGCGACAGAGGGAGGGATGACACGTGTAGGCTGGAGCTGTGACG
>JBEIJG010000607.1:0-1656 GCA_040380385.1 Phycisphaeraceae bacterium
ACCACGTGTAGGTGACTTTGTATTCGATGGTCTTCTTACCTTCACTCGGGACATCGAGGTCAAACGCGATCGTCCCCGAATCGAGCTTCTCAAACGGCGTGTTCTGATTCTCGATCTTCCAATTCGTACAGCGGTAGAGCCGCTCGAGTACGCGCACCTTCTGCGCCGACGACTTCTGGTTGCGCACCTCGATACGGAAGGTCTCCGTCATGCGCTTCGCTGCGTTGTCGATGGTGAAGTCCGTGCGCGTGCGCTCGCCGACCACGTCAAACGCCTCGCCGAGTCGGATCTTCACCGTTTCGTTGCGCGGCGTGTGCGCAATCAGGTCTTCGCCGACGAACTCAAGCGTGCCGTCGGCCGAGTCTTCTTTGTAGACGCGAATCTTGCCTGCGGGCAGCGGCATGCCGAGACTGTTGTCCTTCTTGTTCTCAAACGAAACGAGGATCGCAGGATTCTGCTTCGTCGCGACACCGAAGTCGCGATCGAGAATCGGCGCGCCGGGCGCCATCATGCCGCCCGCGAAATCAAACATGAGTTCGCGCTTCACCTTGAAGCCCGCGACCGGCGGGAAGAGTGCAATCTGCTGCGTGGAGTTCTGCAGGACGTCGGTCTTGCGCGGCAAGGTGTAGAGATGGAAGTCGCTGAATTCCTTTTCCTCGAACCCTCCCGCAGCATCGGCCATCGCCATCGCCTCCATGCGCATACCGCGCGCCATCCCGCTCCCGATGCGCGGTTGGATCTTGTTCACGGTGCCCGCGACGAGTTTCAACTCTGCGTCGTTGTACGACGCGCCGGAGAGATTCATCAGCGTGACCCAAGCGGTGATCGCGCCCGAGCGATCGGCATCGTCGAGCACGATGTTGTAATCGGCACGCCAGGTCATCCCGGCGGTCTGATACGTCGTTCGGACGAGATGTTCTCCACCCGATTCACTCGCGAGCTTCCACACGAGCGTTGGCTTCGTCAGCAGACCACCCGGGAGTTCGCCGAGTTGCACCTGCGCACCATTCAATGGAACGATCTTCACGCCCTGCGCGGTTTGCAGCACGATTTGGCCCTGATTCGCCGAGAGCAGCGTGCCCGTGACATTCGAAACGCCTTCACCGAGCGGCACTGCGAGCGTGACTTCGCGATTCAGAAAGCGCTCCATCAGCTTCGATGGGCTTACGAGATCAAACTGGAAATTCTGCTCGAGCACCGTGGTCTTCGCGTCATCGAGATCGACGAACGAGACCGTCGTCGGATCGATCCACGCAGCGACATCGGTGAACGCCAGTTCGCCGCGCCCCTTCGGAATCGTGAGTTTGCGCACGGACTTCACCACGCCGTAGCCAGGCACGCCCCAGACGTTGTCGATGCCGCTCATTCGCTGCTGCTGGATGAACTGCTGCGGATCAAAGCCCGCGGGATCGGCCGACGAATAGACCGTGAGCGATGTGCCTTCGCTTGGTTTCTCCGTTTCAGTTCGCGGTGCGAGGGCGGCGTTCGAAAGAGTGATTGCGGCGATGAAAGCGAGCGATGTCGAGAGCATGGGCAGATTCCAAAGGTGAGGTTTTTTTTAGCCGCACAGCAACGAGCGGAGCGCTTGGATGGAGCGCGTGGATGCGAAGACGCGCGTCGGCGTCTCCAAATTCACTCAATTCGTACCCGCAAGTC
>JBEIJG010000608.1:0-1648 GCA_040380385.1 Phycisphaeraceae bacterium
CTTTGCGCATGGCGACTTCAAACCCGACGTCCTGCGCGAACCGACACCGGAAGAGCGCGAGACCCTTCGGCGCGCTCGCATGGAAGGCGACGAAGAGACGATTGCGCGACTCGAAGCGATGCGGCAGCAACGCGAGCGCGATGACCGCGCGCAACTCGCGCTCATGCAGAAATCGTGGCTCCAGCGCATGATTGAAACGCCACGACCGCTTGAAGAGAAGTTGGCGCTCTTCTGGCACGGCCACTTTGCGACGGGTTACCGAACGATCGAAAATAGTTGGCACATGGCACTGCAGAACGAGATGTTCCGCCGCCACGGCTCGAGCGACTTTCAAACACTCGTGCGCGGCATCATCAGCGACCCGGCGATGCTGCGCTATCTCGACAACAACCAGAATCGGCGTCGCAGCCCGAACGAGAATCTCGCACGCGAGCTTCTCGAACTCTTCACGCTCGGCGAGGGAAACGGCTACACCGAACGTGACATCAAAGAAGGCGCTCGTGCGCTGACGGGCCGCACCTATCGCGGCAACGAGTTCTTCTTTGACAAAGATCAATTCGATGCCGGACCGAAGACCATCCTCGGACGAAGCGGAAATCTCGACGGAAACGCCTTTGTTTCGGCGATTCTCACGCGGCCCGAGTGCCCGCAGTACATCGCGCGAAAGTTCTATCGCTTCTTCGTGAACGACACGCCGAAACTCTCGAAGGATGGAGAAGAGTGCGTGGATCGACTTGCGCAGGAGTTCCGAAAGAACGAAGGCCGCATTCGACCAACGCTTCGAACGCTCTTCCGATCTCGACATTTCTACGCGCCAGAGAATCGCCTGGCGGTGATCAAGAGCCCGACGCAACTGATGGTGCAAACAATTCGAAGCCTCGGCACTCCGCCCCGCGAGATGAAATCACTCGTTGACGCGGGCGACCTCATGGGTCAGCAGCTCTTTCAGCCGCCGAGCGTCAAAGGCTGGGATGGCGGTCGCGCGTGGATCAACACGGCGACGATGTTCGTGCGTCACAATGTCCTGATCTACCTCGTGACTGGGCGGCGCCCTCAGGGTTTCGATTGGAGTGAGAGCGAGATGGCCTACGACTCGTTGCCGCTGGTCGAGCACCTGCGTGATGGCCGCGGCGGCCTTGACACCGACGAGGCGGTGCGCGCGCTCGCATCGTTTGCCCTCGGCGGCAGCGTTGCGCCTGAACGCCTGACGCAACTCGAAGGATTCCTCGACAATCTCGACAGCTCAGGCCGAACGACCGCCATCACGAACGATCGCATCAAGGCATTGCTTTGCCTCATCGGCGCGATGCCCGAGTATCAACTTTGCTGAGCCAGTCTTCACGCTGCAGAAACGAGTAAGCACGATCATGCGCGACACTCCGTTCACCCGCCGACTCTTCCTTCAACGCGGCTGCGCACTCGCATCGCTTGCAGCGACTGTGCCTTGTTTCATCGAGCGCAGTGCACTTGGTGTCCTTGGAAACCCGCTGCTCTCGTCGAATCCGGGCGTTCCCGACCACCGCATACTTGTGGTCGTACAACTCGGCGGCGGAAACGACGGCCTCAACACCGTGATCCCCTATGGCGACCCTGCGTACTTCAACGCTCGCCCACAAATCGCCGTGCAGGCGCCGGGAGCCTCGGGCAA
>JBEIJG010000609.1:0-1647 GCA_040380385.1 Phycisphaeraceae bacterium
CGCGATCAGTAGGATGCCACCATGACCGCGCGTGCATGCTGCAAACCCTGCTCCTCCGATCGACGTCCGCGCGTTTCACCACGCGTGTCTGTGCGTGTGACGATCGCGGCGCTGTCGGCTCTCGCGGCGGCACTCGGAAGCATGGGTTGCCAGAAGACGCTCTTCCCGAGCGATCTTCCGCGCAACCAATTCGAGACGCACGATCGCATGCGGCAGGTCTATACGCCGCTCGAAGAGCCCGATGTCTTCGGGACACCGCAACCGGCGCTGCGCGCCCGACTCACGCAGCCGCAATGATGCGTTGCTTTCGGTGACGCGAGGCCACCGATGTTGCGTTTTGCGCGACGAATACAGCAGAACACAGCAGAGCGTGCTGCCTCTTCCAACGGAGTTTGAACGGCGTTTTGCCGCTACGCGCGATGCACCTGCAACGCACGTGCGACATGCGTCCAAGGGAATATTCCGTATCGGGCCTGCCCGCACAGTCGTCACACATGCACAGAACCGCTCGACGGACTTCCCGTGATTTCTCGGTGAATCTGGCATATCTCGCAAATCCTGCAGTGATGCGCTCGCATCGGCCGATTTCCGATATTGTTCGCCCCCCACTGGAGTCGCGCCCTTGGCACGGAAGCCGTCCTCATCCTCGAATTCCCGCAGCGCCTCGACCAAGTCGACGAGTACGACGAAGTCGACAAGCAAGAAGCGCAAGGTGCATCCCAAGCGCACCGGAATCGTGTGGACCGTCTTCGTTGGTGCGATGACCTTCGCGGGTGGCGCGCTCGTACTGAGCGACGGCTGGAAGGGTGGCCAGGCGACCGGTCCGCTCGTCAACATCGCCGAGCGTGCAGCGCCGCGATGGCGCCAGATCGTGATTCACGAGTCTGGCTCGCTCGTGGGAAGCATGGAAGATCTTTCGCGGCAACATGCTTCGATGGGCATGCCGTCGCTCGGGTTTCACTTCGTGGTTGGCAATGGAAACGGCGAGCAAAACGGCGCTGTTCTGATGGGCCCACGATGGAACGCGCAGCAGCATGGCGGGTCGGTCGCGGATGCGATTGAGGTCTGCGTGGTCGGCGATACGTCGCGACGTCCACTCACCGACGCACAGTTGCAAAGCCTCGTTTCGGTGGTGAACGACCTTGCTCGTCATTACGGCATCGATGCCACCAACATCGTGCGTCAACAAGACCGCGGTGGACCGTCGAGTTTTGTGAACGACGCCGAATGGAACCGAGTCATCGCTGCGATCGCTGAGTGACGCGCGAGACGAATTCAGCTTCGACAAACGCCCCGCGGAACTCGGCTCAGGCTGATGCGGAAGTTGTGCTACGTCATGCGCGCGCGCTGCAGACGTTGCGCGCGTTTGCGCGGCCAGACACCGTTCTCTTCGATCTCGACGGAACGCTCATCGACTCGGTCGAGGACATTCACGTCGCTGTAAACGCGCTCCTCGCGGAGCTTGGCTTCGCGACGCGTACGCGCGAAGAAGTGGCGATGTGGGTTGGGAACGGCGCGCGCATGTTGATTGAGCGCGCGATGTCGGGCAGGCTTGAGGGCTTTGCAGAACTCGCGGATGCGAGCGCACTGCACGCTGCGGCCGACGCTGCCATGCCGCGATTTCGCGCGATTTACGAAGCGATTTGC
>JBEIJG010000610.1:0-1637 GCA_040380385.1 Phycisphaeraceae bacterium
AGGTGTCGAGCACGAGGTACTCGTTCGCCTCGAGATTTCCGTTCGCGATCACGGCGGCAGGCGCCTGCAGTGCGCTCTTGAGCGCGCCAGCGTTCCCTGTTGCGAATGGCCCGGCTGCCAGCGCGATCTCCGCGGGCACCGTGCCGAGATACGCCGCGAGATCGATCGTGCCCTCGACCACGCCGCCGTTCAATCCGGTTGCCGCCTGCGGATTTCCTGCGCCTGTGAACGTGGTGCCGAGTGCGTTGAACCAGCCCTCGTAGTCGTTGTCGTTCTCATCGGCGAGGAACGCGCTCCATGACGCGACCTGTCCGCCCTTCGACCACGGTGCTGCGCGTAGCACGCCCGGCGCATTCGCCGCGACGAAGACGAAGACATCGTCGCCCTCGCCCGCGTCTTCGCTCGCGACATAGAGCGTCGTGCCCTTGATCCCGGCCCACAACTTGCGCGTGCCTGCTGCGTTCTGCGCAACCTGCACCGCATCCGCATCGAGCACGCCGTTCATCGTCCACTCGTTCGGTGGTTGCGCGCCAGTCACGGTGAAGTGCCAGTCGGCGCCACCATTGTTGTCCCAGATGGTCGACCCGTTGTTGAAGACGATGTCGAACTGCGTGGCGGTCGAAAGCAGCGGCACCGTCGCGGTCCAGCGCTGCGTCTTTGCGTTCCATGTCATCGTTGGGTCTGGGCTCGCCACCTGCGACCAGTTGTTGAAGCCGTAGTGGAGTTTCACGGTCGCAGCACCTGCGAGCGGACGGCCTGCGGGGTTGTAGGAAATGGTTGCGTTCCCGCCGGCGACAAGCGGATTCGGAGTCACGGTGACGACATCGCCGCCTCCGCCTCCACCTCCGCCTCCGCCTCCACCTCCGCCACCACCACCTCCTGCACCCGCGCCGTCGCCAACCCACACATGTTGGATCGGGCTCTTGCGCACATTGCCGCGCGCGTCGACCGCCTCGATGTAATAGTCAACGAGCTTCGAGCGCACGCCCACGATGTCGGCGTAGAACTGATCGGCGATGGCCGTCGGCATCTCGAAGAAGTTGATCGAGCCGTTGTTGTAGATATTCCCTGCAGGGAATACTCGGCGCGTCATCGAAATCGACTGCCACGCGCCAACGCCAGCGGTTTGCGCGAACAACTCGTTCGCGTTGTCGGCAAGTGGGTTCTGCCCGTCGTCGTCGAGTCGATACTTCAGCGTGACCGTCTGCGTGCCCGAAACATCGTGGACAAATGTCCAAACCTTGAAATCGCCGTTCGATTGGTACTGCTGGTAGCCGTACATCGGGCCGAAATTCGTTGAGCCAGGATTCCACGGGAAGCGCTGCGGCGCCCAAATCGTCGGCGCGGTTTGATCGGCTGTACCCGCGCCGATCACAGTGTTCGCTTCAGCGATCGCTTCGTTACACGCAACCGTCGGCTTCACTTCCATGTCGAGACTTGTGCCGTAGTACATGTAGCCCGAGTTCAAACTTCCGAGGAAGAAGTGCCACGCACGCTCGCTGGCACGGCTCGATGATGTCGGTGACATGATCTGTGCGTTTCGCACGGGCAAGCCTTGGCCCGCGTGAATTTGCTCCGCGGTCGAAACAAAGTTCTGCGCGGCGGTAATCACCGCCCAATTGCGAATGTCTTCTGCC
>JBEIJG010000611.1:0-1624 GCA_040380385.1 Phycisphaeraceae bacterium
CCGAGCGTTGGCAGCAGCGCGTCGATTGGCGTGCCGAGTTCCTTCTCGCGGATGATGATCTTTTCGACGGCTTCGGCTGTGATCGGCTCGATGTACGTCCGATCGCTGAACGCCGGATCGGTCATGATCGTCGCGGGATTCGAATTGACGAGCACGATCCGGTAGCCCTCTTCGCGCAGGCTCTTGCACGCCTGCGTGCCGGAGTAATCGAACTCGCAACCCTGACCAATGACGATGGGGCCGGAACCGATGATGAGGATCGTGTGGATGTCTTCGCGGCGAGGCATGGGCGTCGTCGGTCTGTTGGACCGTCCCCCTGCGACCGGTGGTTCCGGACGCGGGTCAAGAAGGCGGAGGGCGTTGCGATGTCGGAAAGGCGGGCGATGTCGAAACGGCGGGCGGCGACTTCGCTTGCAGCCCGTTGCCGAGCCCCGCGCAAAATCCGTACGAGCATACCCGAAATGGTCCCTGTTCGTCGCCGCATCGAGCGCACTCGGTTGACAGCCGCTCCGCGGGAGGCGACGGTTCCCTTCGGAGCTATATCCCGAGTGCTTTTCGCGACTTCCCTCTCTCTGCTGACTTCTGCGCTGGACTCTACACGTCCTCCCTCTGTCCTCGCGGAAACCCAACTCGGGCCCGGCGTCGCAGCGGCGCTCCTGCTCACGACGCTTGTCATCGTCCCGCCGTTCCTCGCGCTCGCAGTCCGCGCGATCGGCAACTGGAGCGTGCGCGGCAACGCGGTCATCGGATGGATGCGTTTCGCGACCTACTTCTACATACGCCATTTCCATCGCGCACGCGTCGAAGGGCTCGAACGCATTCCGCGCGCCGTGGGCCCCGAAGGACTCATCGTTGTTTCCACGCACGTCGCTGGCCTTGATCCCGTGGCCATTCAGACGCTGATGCCCCATTGGATTCGATGGATGATGAGCGCGGAAATGATGTTGCCCGTGCTCGTTCCGCTTTGGCGCCTCCAACGCGTCATCCCTGTGTGTTTCGACACGCGCGACGCAGCGGCGCTGAAAGCCGCGATCGCGCATGTACAAGCGGGCGGCACACTTGGCATCTTCCCCGAGGGCGCCATCGAACGGCCTGCGCGACAGCTGCGCCCATTTTCCGGCGGCTTGCGCTTGATTTTGGCGCGCACGAAAGCGCCGGTCATCGTCTGCATCATCGATCCAGGCAAGCCATGCGACTCTGCGTACGCCGCGCTCCTCACGTCGACGCGTCCCACCATCCGCATACTCACGGTGGTTGAACCCGGACCAAACGGTCACGCGAAGGACACTTCCGACCGCATCTTTGCGCTCATGCGCGAGGCGACCGGCTGGCCCATCAACGAGGCGCCGCCCGAAGAGGCCGACCGCGCGACGGTCAACCGCAACTTGCGCGCGTATCTCGGTCAAGACGCGTCTCTGTGAGCGTGGGACACGCCGCGCCGCCGTAGGATGCGGGCCATGCTCACGCGGATCGAAGGAGTTCTGGAAGATGTGACCGACGGCGTCGCCGAAGTGCGCATCGCTGAAGGCATCGTGTACGAGGTGCTCGTTCCTGCGTGCGATATGGGCGAACTCACGATGAAGGTCGGCGCGAAAGTGCGGCTCTTCACGCTTCACTATCTCGA
>JBEIJG010000612.1:0-1614 GCA_040380385.1 Phycisphaeraceae bacterium
GCCGTGATGCTCGCCCTCCTCCCATCACGTGCCCTCGTTCTCGCAGCCCAGCCTCTCGTCGAGGCTGCGGTGGAGCCCGTTGTAGAGCCCGTTGTAGAGCCCGTCTCTGAGTCCGTATTCGAGCCCGCCTTGCTTCATGCGGAGCGTGCTCTTTGGGCTTCGACGTCGCAGGTTTCGGTACCTCCAGCAACTTCACCAGCCATGCCGGCAAAGCTTGATGCATGGTTGAGTTCGAACTTACCCGCGACTCCGCGACTTCCGCTGCCCGCCCGCAGCGACATCGATCGCATCATCGCATCGACGTGTACGCGACTACTCGCGCTGCAACACCCCTCGGCAGAGGACGTCGCTGCACAGAATCAGGGTCAAGAACGCGCCGAACCGTGCGAGTGGAGTTACTCCTGCGCATACAGCGTGTGTGGCACACCGCCACTCGCGTTTCGAATCGGGGGTACGGCGATCGTCGGCATCGCTTTGATGTCGGTGCCGCTTGTTGAGAACGACACAGCGCGTCGACAGGCGTTGCGTCGCGCGATAGACCACATCGTCGAACTCTCGACCCATCCGGATATCTCGCTCGAGGAATTCAAAGGTGGTTTCGACGTTCGAAACTGGGCACATTGCTTTGGTGTGCGCATGCTCGTGGCGGCCGATCGCGCGGGGCTTGTTTCCAATGAACGGCGAGCGCGCGTTCAACTCGCCATCGCGCGTTATACCGAAGCGCTTCTTCAAACCGAACTCGCCGAATGCGGCGGTTGGAACTACAACCGCGCGAGCGACAACGCTTTGGTGGGTCACTCATGCACGTTTTTGACGGCGCACTGCATTGTGTCGCTCTGTGATGTTCGTGACGGTGGGTATCCGATTTCGGTCCGTGATGTCGAGATCAACGACCTCGGGTCTCGTGAGGTACTTGATGCACCGACTCCGGCTTCGAAGCGAGATCGTGCCAACGAGCGGCGCATCTTGGATGGCGTGATCGATCGGGCGTTTGCGGCGATCGAGAGAGTGCGACAACCATCCGGTTTCTTGGCCTACGACTCGAGCGGTGTCGGAGTGATCCCCAACGGTCAGTTTGTCCCCGAGTGTGTCGGGCGACTGATGGTTGCGGAGGTCGCGTCGATTCGAGCAGGGCGCGTCAATCTCGATCGGTTGCGCAGTTCGATGCAACACTTTCGTGAGGCGTGGAAAGATCTCGACAGGGAACGCGGCCGCGGCGGTGTCCACGAAGCTCCTTTTGGTATCGCGCCGTATTACTTTTTCTTCGCATTCACCGCGGCAGCCGAAGCCGCGCATGCGTTGCCGCCGGCGGAGCGCGACGAGCATCTCGCGTTCATTCGTGCCGTGATTCTTTCGATTCGTACCCCGTCAGGCGTCTACGCAGGATTGTGGAACGACCAGGAATACACCGGCAGCGTTGCATACGGATCAGCGATGGCGATTCTCGCGCTCGTGGATCGGCTTGCGCCGCGCACAGAATTGCTCGACGCGCAATCCAAGCCTGCGCCTGTCCGCGGTCTTGATCGCGACGAACGTTGAGTGGAGTGTGTTCATGACGCGCGGCTTCCTACTGTTTTGTGCGGATTTCTGCGATGTCGTGCGGGTTTCCCATCA
>JBEIJG010000613.1:0-1589 GCA_040380385.1 Phycisphaeraceae bacterium
AATTCTCAATCGGGATGTTTGTCGCGTCTTTGGGCCGTCGTAGCCGCGGGCGCATGTGCGTCAGTCGCAGTGTCTGCACCGCCGCTCGTCACGTTTGCGGTGACGAACAGTTGGGACACGGGTTACAACGGCGAGATTCGTATTCAAAATCGTGACACGACGCCGATTCCTTCGTGGCAACTCGTCTTCGACAACGGCCCGGTGATTTCGTCGCTTTGGAATGGGACGCACACGCTCAATGGCGTTCGTCACACGGTGCACAACGCTGGTTGGAATGCACTCATCGCGCCCGGTGCGACGGTGACTGTCGGCTTTGGAGGTGTGGGCACACTCGCGCAGAATGTCGCGAACTGCTCGGTGAGCGGTGTCGCTGCAGAGATCGCCTATGCAACGCCCGGCGGTGGCGGAAGCGGTGGAGGCGGTGGCGGTGGCGGCGGAGGGAAGGAACCTGAAGCGGAAGCCAAGGGCCCGTATTGGGCGCCGGAAGATATCGATGGCGATCGCAACGTCGGTGCCGCGGATCTCGCGGTCATGCTTGGTGCGTGGGGTTCAGAAGGCGCGCCTGGCGCCGCGTTTCCCGCAGATGTGAATCGCGATGGCGTTGTTGATGCGGAGGATCTCTCTGCGTTGCTCGCGCGTTGGGGCGCACTGCCCGCACCAAAGAAGATCGTGGGCTACTGGATCGAGTGGGGGATCTACGGGCGCAACTATCAACCTGCGGACACGCCGTTTGAGAAGGTCACACATCTCAACTACGCCTTCGCGAAGATCAATTCAGATTTCACGATTGCGCCCTTCGATACCTACGCAGCGACCGACAAGAACTATCCCGGCGACACATGGGATCAACCGCTGCGTGGCTGTTACAACCAGCTCAACAACGTGCTCAAGCGTGAGCATCCGCACTTGCAGACGCTGATTTCAGTCGGAGGATGGACGCTCTCAGGGAACTTCAGTGACGCCGCGCTTACCGACGCGCGTCGAACAATCTTCGCGGACAGTTGCGTTTCATTCATTCGTGAGTACGGTTTCGACGGCGTCGACATCGACTGGGAGTATCCCTGCGGTGGTGGGCTTGAGACCAACATTGCGCGACCGGAAGACAAACGCAATTTCACGCTGTTGCTCGCGAAGTTGCGCGAGAAACTCGATGCGGCTTCGAAGGAGGACGGTCGTCCGGCGGATCGCAAGTATCTCTTGACGGTGGCGGTCGGCGCTGGGCTCGACAAGATCGCGAACACCGAAGCGGAGCTTTATCACGAGTATCTCGATTGGATCAACGTGATGAGTTACGACTTCTTTGGCGCGTGGGATTTGGCGCAGACGGGTCACCATGCGGGATTCGCGTGGAATCCTGCGGCGGGGAACTCGTTCACGCAGCAAAGCTACAACACGCGCACAGCGCTCGAAGCGTTTCTCGCGGCGGGTGTGCCATCAGAGAAGATCGTGCCAGGGCTCGCGTTTTACGGTCGTGCGTGGAAGGGCGTTGGCCCGACGAATGATGGGCTCTTCCAGTCAGCGACCGGCGTTGCACCGGGAACATGGGATGACGGTTCATCTGGCGCGACTGGCGTCGATGACTTCACGCG
>JBEIJG010000614.1:0-1575 GCA_040380385.1 Phycisphaeraceae bacterium
GAGCGCGAAGAAGTGCGCGAGCATCTTTGGAACAGCCCGGACAGCGCGGTGCGCTCGTATCTCCGTGATGGTGTCGACGGCTGGCGCCTTGATGTTGCGAGCGATCTCGGGCCGCACTTCCTGCGCGAATTGACGCAGAGCGCGCACCGCGAGAAGCCGGGCTCGTGCGTGGTCGGCGAGATCTGGAACGCGCCGAGCGGTTGGGAGCGTTCGCTCGATGGCATTCTCAACATGAATGCACGCATGATCGTGCTTGACTATTGCCGCGGCCGCGCCGACGCAACCGTGACGGCCGAGCGTCTGCGCGACATGGTCGATGACGCGGGAATCGAGTTTGTCTTGCGTTGTTGGACGACGCTTGAGAACCATGACACCGAGCGTCTTGCACACGTCGTGCCGGGTGAAGCCGAGCGACGCATCGCGCATGTGTTGCAGGCGATGCTGCCGGGCTGTCCGAACCTCTACTACGGCCAAGAGGTCGGTACCGCGGGCGGCGCAGACCCCGAGAATCGCGCGCCGATGCGCTGGGATCTCGTCCGTGACGGGTACCCCGAGTGGGAGTTCATGCGCGGGCTCTATGCGGCGCGGCGCTCGATGCGCGCAGCATCGAAGGGCGATGTGATCTTCCTCCGCGGTCGCAAGTTGCTCGCGTTCTTGCGCACCACCGATCGCGCGCTTGAGAGTGTGCTCGTCGTCGCGAACATGGAGGATATCGAGGTTGAGGAGACGCTTTCGATGCGCGATGGCCGCATCATGGCGGGCACGCACTTTCGTGATGCGCTCGCCTTCGATCGCCCCGACGCGTTCTCGACGCACGTCCAAATGGGCTTCGTAACGCTGAAATTGCCGCCGAAATCGGTGCGCGTGCTGAAGATCATGCCTCCGACGCCGGGGCAGCATTCGCCGTACAAAAGAATGCGGTGAGAAAGCATGCGGTAACGCCGGGAACCGTGCGTGAACTCGCGCCCGCGCTTTGCACCTCAAAAACAACAGGGCGCGAACCGAGTGGTTCGCGCCCTGCGTGTTCTGGTGTCATACGCCCACGACGATGCTGGTCGAGAGCTGTGCCGCGTCGCGCATCAGCGACGACGACGACCAGCGAGACCGGCCAATCCGAGGAGCGCGATTGCGCCCGGTGCTGGGACCGCGCCACCGACGGTGGTGATGGAGACCTCGAAGTACGTCGCCTCGTTGCCGTTTGCCGAGTACAGAGTCGATCCTGCCGTCGAACCGGCGAGGAACAGCTCTGTTGCGCGTTGTGACGGATCCGTCGCCGCGCTCACAGTAAGGCTGAATGAGGTGCTTACGAGATCGAACAGGTGAAAGCTCACATTCGAGCCGTTGGCGAAGGTGTTTCCCCATGCGAAACCGAGCGAGCCCAACGATTGCGTAAGTTCGAAGGTGAAAGTGCCGACGGCATTCGTCGCGACAACATTCTCCCAGAGTGCGACAGACGACGCAGTCAGCGTGAGGTAGTTGCGCTGTGCGGCGGACTTGAGGACCGATGTCGTATCGAACTGGAAGGTGCTGGTGCCGGTGTTCGCCGTCCAGAGACCTCGGGAATGCGTATTGAGA
>JBEIJG010000615.1:0-1569 GCA_040380385.1 Phycisphaeraceae bacterium
CCGTCTTGCGCCAGCGTGGGCGAGACCAGGTTGGTTGCGAAGCGAACATCAACAACGTTCATGACATGATCCAACATCGTTCTGCCTTTGCGGCGGCTCCGCCGCGTTCAGAAACTTGCTCAATCTCCGACGTTCGGTTTCGCCGCGCGCGACTCCGAAACACTTTCGGTTTCCACCGACGCTGCGAACTCCAAACTCGTGCGTCACACGAACTTCGGAGTGAAACATCGCACTCAGCCACACTCAGGCACGGCCACTTTTCGGGAAGTCGCCCGCCCTCAAACTGATCCCTCAACGGACTCCCCAAGAGCGTTGCCGCTTTGCGGATTGCCGGACGCGCGAAGGCACGGCCAGCGGTCCGCGAATTTGGGCCACCCATCATCACCGATCGTGCGGCGAATGTCCACCATGAGGCGTTGGAAGTGGCGGATGTTGTGGATGCTGAGCAGCGTCGGGCCGAGCATCTCGTCGGCCATAAAAAGGTGCCGGAGATAGCCACGGGAGAATCCGCCGGCGCACGCAAGGCAATCGCAGAACGGGTCGAGCGGCCCTTGGTCGAGGGTGTGGCAGGCGTTCCGAATGCGAAGCGGCCCGGTGGTCGTAAACGCGTACCCCTTGCGGCCGTTCCGCGTCGGGAGGACACAATCGAACATATCGACCCCCGCGAGCACCGCCGCGAGGATGTCGCGTTCGTAGCCGACCCCCATCAGGTAGCGGGGTCGATCCTCGGGAAGCATCGGTGCGACGGCGTCGACCGTGCGATGAATCTCGTCGGGACTCTCGCCGACGGCCACGCCACCGATCGCGAATCCAGGCAAATCGAACGCGCAGATCTGTTCGACCGAACGCTTGCGGAGTTCGAGGTCGGTGCCGCCTTGGACGATGCCAAAGAGCCCCTGCTCGTCTGGCTTCGCGTGCGCCGCGATGCAACGCTCGAGCCAGCGTGCCGTGCGGTCAATCGCGTCTTCAAGCCGACGTTTGTGCTCCTCGGGCTTCGAGCGGCGCTTTCGCGACAACTGTGGGTCGGACGAAACGACCTCTGGCACAAGCGCGGGAGGACAATCGTCGAAGGCCATCATGATGTCGGAGCCGATCGCGTTTTGAACCGCGATGGATCGCTCCGGAGAGAGCATGAGTTTCGAACCATCGACGAAGGAACGGAACTCAACGCCTTCCTCCGAGATCTTCGTGCCCTCGGACATCGACCACGCTTGGAAGCCGCCCGAGTCGGTGAGGATCGGCCCGTCCCAACGCATGAACTGATGACTGCCTCCGAAAGTTGCGATGCGCTCGGCGCCGGGTCGCAGCATGAGGTGGTACGCGTTGTTGAGAATGATCTCGCTGCCAGTCGAACGAATCTGGTCCGGCGTGAGGCCCTTCATCGATGCAGCCGTGGCGACGGGCATGAACGCGGGCGTGTCGAAGGTTCCGTGCGGTGTGGTCACGCGGCCGCGGCGTGCGCGCGTCGATGCACTCCGACCGAGGACTTCGAATCGAATGGCGTTACGACCCGCGGCCATCGCGCTTCCTCTCATCGGTCGCGTTGCGCAACGTCGTTCGCTCGCGCTC
>JBEIJG010000616.1:0-1559 GCA_040380385.1 Phycisphaeraceae bacterium
CCGTTGACGACATCGAAATCCCGGTGTTCGAAGTCGAGGAAATGGGTGCGGACGGAACACTCCTCAACGAAGCACAGGCTCTGCAAGAGGGCCGCACGCACCCGATCACCGGAATTTGGGAACAAATCGCCGGACCAAACACAAGCGACTTCGCGCCCGGCGGCTATCAGCGCTCCGTCATCGCACTGAATCCATCAAACAAAACCGTCTCTGTGTATCGACTCTACCGCGGAGATGTCGCGATGGTCGTCGGCGGCGAACTCGCGCTCGACTGTGATGCGAAGCCTGCATCACGCGCCTCGGGGGAACTTTCGATTCGAACCGACCCGTCGCTGCATTCAAAGTTCCGAACCACCGCCCTTCCACTCGGCGGATCGCCCGTTGTCACGATGGAGCCGCCGTCGGGAGCCGGTCCGTGGCAGTACGAGTGGAAACGCGAACGCGTCGAACTCGTTGTCGGTGAAAAGCGGTACGCCGCGATCACGCGCGAAGCGTTCGACAAGATTCGTGCCGGCGGCGGCGACGTCGCAACGGCGGCGGATCAATCCGAGCGAATCCCGGATCGGAAGCCCGGAGCTCGCGGCATCGCGATGAAGGAGACCTCGTTTTTCGGCATTCGCGGCGGCGGAAAGCGCATCTGCTTCGTCGTCGACATGTCGGGCTCGATGGCAGGACCGAAGTTCGACCGCCTGAAACAAGAACTCACGCAGACAATCCAAGGATTCGAAGCGTCGCAACTCTTCTCAGTTGCGTTCTTCCACGGCATGGCCGAGGTCATCGATCAATCGTGGATGCAAGCCGATCGCGACGGAGTACGCGCCACACAACTGATCGCACAACAAGGAATGGGCGGCGGCACCGATCCGACGGGGGCGTTCCAATTCGCCTTCCAAACGCTAAACCCCATTCCTGACTGCATCTTCTTCATGACCGATGGACAGATTCCGCCGAACACGCCGGATCTCCTCCGCTCGCTCAACGTCGGAAAGAACCGAACGATCATCCACACGATCAACTTCGGCGAGCCCGCATCGGAAGGCATCATGAAGCAGATTGCGCAAGAGCATGGCGGGACGTACACGTTCGTGCAGCCGTGAATTCGGCTCGTGTCCGCGTGGTGACTGAGGCTGACCGCAACGCTGCGTGTTCAGAAACTACTCGGCATACCCGAGATCCACGAATCGCTGAACGCTGGACACGGCGCAACTGTGATCCCAAGTCGATAGTTGAAGCCGGCGGCGACGAAGGCTTCTTTCGCCGCTGCCACTGCGTCAAACGAATCGCTCGCGACATCAAATGAAATGAGATCTTTCGCTGGGTCAAGCGAAGCAAGCAACGCCTGAAACTCTGGATTCGCGCGGAGCTGCGCGAGATCTCGCACCGGAATCCCGCGATCCTCGCGCAATGGAATGAAGCGTGTCAGATTCGTCTGCCGACCGCCACACTCTCCCTTTGTCGTGCATCGCGCGGCATGCACGTATCGATCATTCCACTGCTTGAGTCGATCACATCCGTTGGTCGATCGATTCGACCAATCGCAAACTGGGTAGAGCTCTACC
>JBEIJG010000617.1:0-1557 GCA_040380385.1 Phycisphaeraceae bacterium
GCGGGTCCGCTTCCGAGGACGATGAGGTCGTAGTCGTAGGCCATAGGGGGCGCAGTGTACGCGCGCATGACTTCTCTCATCACGACTTCTCTCATTCCAACCTCTCTCATCCCAGCCTCTCTCATCCCGATCTCGTATCTCGGGAGTTCGCGTCTCGCAAGACTTGTACACTCGAGAAATGAGCCGTCCGCGTGCGCCGTTTCGCATCATCTTCATCTGTACGGGAAACATCTGCCGCAGCCCCGCCGCTGAGAACATGTTCCGCGAACACGCACGGCGGGCAGGGATTCTTGCGGATGTCGAAATCGACTCCGCGGGAACCGGCGATTGGCACGAGGGAGAGGACCCCGATCATCGCTCCGCCGACGCGTTGCGCGAAGCGGGCTACAGCGTCGAAGGCACAGCACGCGGACTTTTGCCCGGCGACTTCGTCCGCCATGATTTGTTCGTCTGTATGGATCGCTCGCATGTTCGTGACGTCGTCGCGCGTGGCGCGCCGCGAGAACGTGTTGTCCTCGTACGGCACTTCGATGAAGGGCGCGATCACGATGACGTCCCCGATCCGTACTACGGCGGCCGTGACGGATTCGCCGCGATGATCGCCATGCTTGAGTCGTCGATGGATGGTTTGGTTGCACGAGTTCGCAGCGAGATTTCGCAACAGCGCGGAGGTGCATGATGGAGTTCGATGTTGAATCGATGTCGATGAGCCTGCGCTACAACCTGCTGCTTGGCGCGGTGGTGCCGAGGCCGATCGCAGTGATCGGAACCATGAATGCGGCAGGGCAGCAGAATCTCGCGCCATTCTCATTTTTCAACGCCGTATCGAGTGAGCCGATGGTGGTGATGTTTTGTCCGGTCAGCCGTGGAGATGCGAGCGAAAACGATTCGCTGCGGAATGCGAAGCTCGTGTCGGAGGGCGGCACGGGTTGCTTCTCGGTGAGCCTCGCGACCGAAGACACCATTGCGAAAGTTGTGAAGTGCGCGGCGGATCTTCCCTACGGCGAGAGCGAGTTCGACCATGCGGGACTCACGCCGCGGATGTGCGCGCGCATTCGTGCGCCGTATATGGCGGAAAGCCCGATCCACTTCGAATGTGAGACGATGGAAGTGAGGCGGTTCGCGCCTGGTGTGCCGTTCGGGGGCAACATGGTGCTCGGGCGTGTGGTGTTTGCGCGCGTAGATGATGCACTTGCGCATCCGCGCATGCACATCGATCCGGCGAAGTTGCGCGCGGTCGGCCGCATGGGCGGCGACTCGTATGCCTGGACGCGGGAGCGGTTTGACCTCAAGAGAGGATGAGCATTTTCCCGCGCGGTGCCAGCCACACCGAGGGCGATCAAACTTCCGTTGTCACCCATTCTTCTTGGCAAAGTCGCTCATGAACTCCGCGAGAAGTTCGCAACCGCGAACCGGGAACGCGTTGTAAATCGAAGCGCGCATGCCGCCTGCTTCGCGATGGCCAAGCAAACCGAAGAGGCCGTGTGATTCAGCCTCGGCGACGAACTTCGCGTCGAGGTCGGCCTTCGGTGTCTTGAAGCACACGTTGAGGTGCGA
>JBEIJG010000618.1:0-1556 GCA_040380385.1 Phycisphaeraceae bacterium
TCGAACGCGGCGAACGTGCAGCGATCAGTGGTGCTTCGCCTGCGGAACGCGCTGCGCATGGCCCTCGAACGCGACGGCGTCGGCCCCGACGATATCGATCGCGAGCTGGCGTTGATGCAGGAGATGCTTGGGTAGCGCGATCGTGGACGCGCTGCGGTGGCGCATGTGCAGCGCAGTCTCCAGTGCTCTTCTGTGCGCTTCTTCGGTACGCTTCGAGTCATGCAGCGTGTGCTCGGGTGTGCCATTCATCCTTCAGTCGACCCGAACGCCCCGAGTGGCTCGGTCGACTCCGCGTGCCCACCGACCCGACTCGGCGCCAACGCCGCGAGTCCCTCAGTCATCGAACTCAAGCGTTCTCTTGAGGCTGTGAGCGAGGTTGAGCGATCCATTGCCCACAGTCGCCGACGCCGAGCAATCGCAGCGATCACACTTTTTTTGGCGGTCGTCGTGATTTTCGTACGCGCCGTCGTTGTTCGTGCATAACCCTCAGCCCGCGCGGATGTCGCGCGGTCGAGCGGGTCATGCCGACCGCTCGCGCTCAAGGTTCACATTGAGGAGAGTTGGATGCGCGGTTATCTCCCAAGGCTTTTGTTGTGCGTGGTTGTTGCGTTGTTGGTCGGAGGTTCGGTCGTCGCGCAGACGCAGCAGAGCCCGGGTTTCGTGTTAAATCTGCCAACCACTTCCGGCGGTGAGATTTCAATCATCTCTTCACTGTCGACAGCGACTTCGTCGTTGGGACCGATTGTGGTGGCGGGCAACCGAACAAGTGAACGCGCAGGCCCGATCGATTCAGGGGCGGTCTACACGTATGTTCCTCGCACAAACACTGTTGCCGAACTGCTTTCGCCGTCACCTGTTTCGTTGGGACGCTTTGGGCACAACGTTGCCACCGATGGAACGACACTCTTCGTATCTGCGCTCGGAGAGGGAAAGGTCTACGTCTTCACTTTCGCGCCCCAGCTCGCCTCGCAATGGTCGTTGACTCAAGTCATCTCGGCCGAAGTGCTCGGCGAAATCGTGCTTGCTGGGAACCGAGTCTTCATCGGTGATCCCGGGGCAGATCCGTTCAACGTGCAAAACGCAGGGCAAGTGCACGTCTTCGATCGCATCGGAGGAGTGTGGACGTTCACCACGTCGATCCAGGCGCCCCAGCCATTGGCGAACCGCTACTTCGGCTACTACTTCGCGTTGTCGCAGAACGAACTGGTCATTGGTGAGAGCACGAACCCCCCAGCGGGCTGCATCGGCCGTGTCTTCCGCTTCAACGCCACGACGCTTCAGTCGATCGATGCACTTCCCGCGCCGACAGGTACGGTTGGATGTTCTTTGTTTGGGACAGGCGTTCGCGCGAACGCGAGCACGATCGCAGTTCGCGCAAGAGACGACGATGGTGGTGGCTTTCAGTCCGGAGCAGTGTTCATCTATGAACGACAGACTTCCGGTGCATTTTTGCCGGTCGCCAAGTTTGTTCCTCTTGTAAACGCGGTGAACACCGAATGGGGCGTGGGCGATCTCGGCGATGGAGTCATGGTGGTGACCGGCGAACAGATTGGGCA
>JBEIJG010000619.1:0-1552 GCA_040380385.1 Phycisphaeraceae bacterium
CGCAGATCGAAATCTCCTCACCCTCGCTCCGAGCCAGCCCACTTCCGGCCGATGTCGACGGGGAAGTTCTCGAGCGTTGGAGTGGGTTTCCCCTCGCTCTTCTGTCGAGTGCTTGTTTCGAGTGTCAAACGCGTCGCGAGATGAAGCGCGACGCGAGAGGTATGCACGCATGTCGGCGGATCGAAGTCCTGCACAGATTCCTCCAAATGAAGGGTCGTTCACGCGGCCGCAGGTGGTTGTCCTCGATAGCGATCTGCACGCCGCAGAAGCGATTGCCGCCGCCGCGCGCGAGCTCGGATGTCACGTCGAGTTCGCTCGTACGACCGACAGCGCATGCGACCTCGCGTGGCGAGCGCCGAGCGCCGTCGTTGTTGCAGACGCTCAGTCCATTGATGGTCGACTCGAAGTCCTTGCAGAGCGCCTCCACGCGAGCCATCGCAGCGTTGCGCTGGTGGTAACCGCATCCGATGTCACGGTTCGCGCGGTTCTACGTTGGGTTCGTGCGGGTGCGGCTGACGTGCTCCCGAAGCCATTCGCGCGCGACGACGTGCGTCAAGCACTCGAACGCGCATCGATGCGCGCCGCGATGGCCGGCGAAGGACAGGGTCTTCGCGGCCGACAACACGCCCGTACTTCTGCGAGCTCCGGCGGACTCTCAGCGATTGTCGGCTCAGACGCCAAAATGCATCGCGCGCTCGAACTCGCGGATGCCGCTGGCGCAGTTCGTTCCACGGTACTGATCGAGGGCGAATCGGGCACCGGCAAGAGCATGCTCGCGCGTGCGATCCACGCCGCGAGTGATCGCCGCGATCGACCGTTCGTCGAACTCGCGTGCGGCTCGATTCCTGACGCGCTTCTTGAGAGCGAATTGTTCGGCCATGTTCGCGGCGCGTTTACGGGTGCGATCGCTGACAAGAAAGGCCGCTTCCTCGCCGCACACGGCGGAACGATCTTCCTCGACGAAATCAACTCTGCACCGCTCGCGATGCAGTTGAAGCTGTTGCGTGTCCTGCAAGAGAAACGATTTGAGCCGGTCGGGAGTGAAGAGTCGATCGATGTCGATGTGCGCGTGATCGTTGCGGCGAATCAGCCGCTCGAAGCGCTCGTTCGTGAAGGACGATTCCGCGAAGACCTCTTCTACCGCGTGCATGTGCTCACGATCGGTCTACCGCCGCTTCGCGAACGCCCCGATGACATCGAGTCGCTCGCGGAGCACTTCCTGCGACTCAAGAGCGCAGATGCAAATCGCACGCTGCTCGGGTTCACGCCTGAAGCGATGAGTGCAATGCGTGCACATCGCTGGCCAGGCAACGTGCGCGAACTTGAGAACGCGATGGAGCGGGCGACGATCCTTTGTCAGGGCGCTCGCATCGATGTCTGCGATCTCCCCGAGCGCGTTCTCCGCTCCGACACGAACGACGGTGAAAAGGCGCCCATGCCGCTGGCAGCTACCTCGATGAAGCCGCGGGTGCTTGTTGACTCTCGGCCGCCCACCACCTCTTCCCCCTCCACGTTTTCGGACGAAGGTGTACGCGCTGCGGTCGGACGCCTC
>JBEIJG010000620.1:0-1546 GCA_040380385.1 Phycisphaeraceae bacterium
CCCTCGTAACTCGCGGTGAAGGCGAGCGTGGTGCCGTCCGGCGAAATCGAAGGTTGGAGTTCCTCGCCGGGATGCGTCGTGAGGCGCGTCGCGAGTCCGCCACTCGTTGGAACGCGCCAAAGGTCGCCTTCTGAGACGAAGACAATCGTCTCGCCGTGGATCGCTGGCATGCGGTAGTAGCCGAGCGTCGAGGCGTCGGCGGCGAGCGGGGCGCTGGAAACGATCGAAGCGAGGGCAAACGCGAGCATGCGCGCAGCGTAACGCGGCGGTCAGCGGGTGGGCGGCGCATCGAACGCTGTCGCGCGGATCATCGCGCGTTCTTCGGGCGAGAGTTCCGCGTTGCGATGCAAGGCCCACGCAACCATCTGCGCCGCAATCAGGCGAAACTCTGGATTCGCAAAATCGCCGGGGTGGCCGAGCGTCGTTACGGCGATGCGCTGCGTGGGGGGTTCAAACTTCGGCGTTTCCTTCGGGTCGCGCCGCACGGTCAAATCAGGTTGGCGCTCGCGCACCCACAAAATCGGCTGCTTCTGCGGCGCATCGTTCTGCGATCCAACTTCGCGCTCGCTGTCGATCGCCTCGCCCCAGAGCAGCACGCGACAGTCCGCGGGTAGCGGCTCGACGTGATAGAGCCAACTCGGCACGACGAGTCCCTCGGCGGGAATCGTGACGCCTTCGAGCATCGGGTGCTTCGCTGCCTCGGCGCTCGGCGGCAGGATGCGCGTCTTCGAGGTGTGACCATGATGGAAGCGCCACGGTGTTCCAAGGTACTTTTCGCCAAATCCGTTGTTGAGCGAGGCTTGTGGGTGGCCTTCCGGATATGCAAACGCGTGCGTCGAAGTGCGGAACGCAACCAAAGGCACGCCGTACTGCAGTGGCTGGAGAAACCGATCGAGCGTGCCTCGATCAAGTTGCTCGAATCGCATGTAGACGACGATCGCGTCGGCGTTGCCGAGCGCGGTGGATCCTGTGAGGTTGGTCTTCGCGGCGACGTTCGGCGTCGGCTCGCCACCGGCGTCGAAGCCTTGATCGGTTGCAAGATGTGTCGTCGTCTTCACACCAAGCGGGGCGGCGACGATCTCTGAGAGAAACGGCATCGTGATCTCGCTGCGGTACTCGTCATCGGCTGCGACGAACGCAACGACAGGCTCGATCGCCTGCCAACCGTTTGTGAAGTGCGGCTGTAAGACGGAAGAACCAGACGCGAAGAGCCGCGCGCGGTCGCCCTTTGTGGGGAGGCCGTTCGGGCCACGCCAGTTGCCGAATCCGCGGTGACCGGTGGTTCCAACCGTGCCTGGCGCGAGGTGGTAGGTGCGCGACACAACCGCGGCTTCGTCGCCGGCCTTCAGTCCTTCGCCACGCTCGACATGGTCGATCCGTACGCGATGCCAAACGCTCGTTCCGGAGTGCGGGCCGGGCTTCTCCTCGATCGAGAGCACGGTGACATCGAGCACGACCGGCTCATGTCGAAGTAGGAACTTCGGCGTGGGCATTTTCTCGGCGCCCAGCCTCGAAGCCACCAACAGCGAGGCGAGCGAGGCAATCA
>JBEIJG010000621.1:0-1546 GCA_040380385.1 Phycisphaeraceae bacterium
ACGAACGGCGCCAATCGCGGGCATGCCATCCGACGTGCAAGGGCGGTAGCCAGCCCACTCGGCGGCAGGCTTGAGTTGCTCAAGTCCTTCGAGGTACGCGACCGAACCCTTGACGAGCATCTCAAGGCGTTCACGCATCCACGGCTGACCGAGCGGACCGATCTCAAGCGTTCCTGCAAGGCGGAGTTGCTGCTTCCCATCGCGGGCCATCGGTGTGATTGCCACAAAGGTCTCGTGCAACACCATGCCAGTCGATGGAAGCGGAGGCGGGTTCGCCGCGGGGTAGTCGAATTGCAAGTGGTAACCGCGCGCGCCTTGCATTGGAATCTTGACGTCCGCGAGGCGGCCAAGCGCATCGCTCCACACGCCCGCGGCGAGCACGATCGCGTCGGCAGCGATGGTCTCGCCCGAGGTCAGTTCCACCGCGGTCACAGCACCCGAGCGTGCTTGCCGAAACGCACGCACTTCAGCATCGAAACGCGTTTCGACGCCGTGTCGCGGAAGCGCGCGCACGAGGCCTGCGATCAAGTCATTCGGCGCGCAGTGCGCACTGTCCTTCATGTGGATCGCGCCCGCGACCTCGCGACGGAAGCAGGGATCGCGTCGACGGAGTTCGTCGCCCTCAATACGTTCCCACTTGTAGCCGAACTTCTCCAAGCTCTTCGCTTCCGCCTCTGCGTGGGCCATGTTCTCTGGCTTCATCACCACATCAAGCCAGCCATCGCGTGCGTAGTCGCAAGCGATCGATTCCGCTTCAAGCATCTCTTCGAGAATCTCGAGCGTTTGCCAACCCATGGCGCACAACACTTCCATGCAGCGATCGAGGTGGCGCGTGTTGCAGTGCAAGTGGAAATTCCAAAGCCACGCGACAAGTTCGCGATCGAGTCTGGGCTTGATGTAGAGCGGCGCGGTGCGCGAGAACATCCACTTGAGTCCGCGCATCGAGACACCTGGCCGCGTGAGTGGATAGTGGCCGATCGAAAGCAGACCTGCGTTGCCACCGCTTGCGCCGTCGGCGATCGCACGTGGAGTTTCGCGATCGAGGAGCGTGACGCGGCAGCCTTTTTTCGCGAGGTGCCATGCGGTTGACGCACCGACGATGCCAGCGCCGATCACGACGACGTGGCGCTCACGCGAAACAAGAGGCTGCGAGAATGATCCACCAGAGAGTAGAGACATGTCGCGCAGCGTAGCGAAGGAAAACCGCTCCGGAAAAACGACGCGGAGCGGACGAGGTTCGTTTGTTCGAGCCTCATCCGCTCCGTGTGCAAGTCCATCAGTGTTGCGTTTGCGCAGCGGACGGGAGTACGTCAGCGTTGCGCCGACTCACGCCTTCTTGCGCGCTGCTTCGTACTCGGCGAGCGCCTTCTCCATGCCGCCACGCATGTTGCCCTCAGGGGTCTTTGAGATCGCGTCCTTCTGGATCATGATCGCACGGTCGACGTCGCCCTTCAAGAAGACGACGCGCGCGAGCGTGTCGAGCATCGAACCTTCTTCGCCTTTCGAGGCCTTCACCGCGGCTTCTGCCGCGCGCATTGCAAGATCG
>JBEIJG010000622.1:0-1539 GCA_040380385.1 Phycisphaeraceae bacterium
GACGCCGTACTACTACTCCACGTATGAAGCGCCGTTCACGCTCGATGGAAAGCCCGTCTTCGACGACGAAATTCGCGTGACCGATCGCGAGAAGATCGTCATTCTCGGCGGCGGACCGAACCGCATCGGGCAAGGCATCGAGTTCGACTACTGCTGCTGCCAAGCAGCGTTTGCCGCGGAAAACATGGGTTTCGAGAGTGTGATGATCAACTCGAACCCCGAAACGGTGTCGACGGATTACGACACGAGCGATTTGCTTTTCTTCGAGCCACTCACGCTCGAAGACGTGCTCAATGTGATTGAACGACTCAACGGCGGTGGCGTTGAACGCGCCGATCGCTCGGGCAAAGTTGTGGGCGCGATTGTGCAATTTGGTGGGCAAACGCCGCTGAATCTCGCGCACGGACTCGCACAAGCAGGCGTGCCGCTTGTTGGCACGGGCCTTGATTCGATCGACCTCGCTGAAGATCGCGATCGTTTCAAGGCATTGCTTCACGAGATGGGTCTCAAGCAGCCGCCGAGCGGCATCGCGCGATCGCTTGAAGAAGCGATCAGCTGCGCGAATGGCATCGGATACCCCGTGCTCGTGCGCCCGAGTTACGTGCTCGGCGGCCGCGGCATGGAGATTTGCTCCGACGAAGCCGCGCTTCGCACGTACATGACAACGGCTGTCAACGTGAGCGATCTCGCCAATGCGCCAGTGCTCATCGATTGCTTCTTGAACGACGCCACCGAAGTCGACGTCGATGTTGTCGCCGATTACGAGCCGAGCGAAGGAACACGCGCGTCGATGCTCGCTCACGACGCTGATGCTCCGCGCGCTGTTGTGTGCGGCGTGATGGAGCACATCGAAGAAGCTGGTATTCACTCGGGCGATTCGACCTGCATCGTTCCGCCGTTCTCGCTCGCGCCGAAGCTCGTCCAAGAGATTCGCACGACCGCGATGCGCCTCGCAGAGCGTTTGCGCGTGCGCGGTTTGATGAACGTCCAGTTCGCGGTGAAAGATGGCGATGTCTACATTCTCGAAGTGAATCCGCGCGCATCGCGCACGTCGCCATTTGTCGGCAAGGCAAAGGGCGTGGCGTGGCCGTTTATTGCGGCGCAAGTGATGATGGGCCGTTCACTCACGCGACTCGGCACGAAGGAGATTCCGGATACGGGTTTCTACGCCGTCAAAGAGTCGGTTTTCCCGTTTGCGAAGTTCCTCGGCGTCGATGTGGTGCTTGGGCCTGAAATGCGTTCAACCGGCGAAGTCATGGGCGCCGATCGTTCGCTGCCGATTGCGTTCGCCAAGGCGCAAATGGCGGCGGGCGTCAAACTCCCGACGTCTGGCAACGTCTTCCTCTCGGTGCGTGACGGCGATAAGGAAGAGGCGATCGAAATCGCGCGCGGGCTGAAGTCGATGGGCTTTGAGGTTTACACCTCGCGCGGCACCGCGGCGTTCCTCAAGACGTATTCCGTCGAGACGAAGTCGGTGCATAAGTTGAGCGAAGGAGCGCGCCCGACCGTGCTCGACCTGATCGCCAACGGCGAGATCCA
>JBEIJG010000623.1:0-1510 GCA_040380385.1 Phycisphaeraceae bacterium
CCGAGGAAATCGCTTGAGGCGTCACCAAAACCCATCGCGACCGCGAATTCGAGCAATTCAAAGAACGCTGAAAACGCGAGGCACATGCCAACGACAATCACAGGAAGCCAACCGCGCGACGCGACGATTGCGTTGCGGAGAAACACCTCGCGCCACAAGAGCGCTGGGGCGAAACCCTGCATGAAATGGCCGAATCGGTCGTAGTCGTTGCGTGGTCGAGCCATCCACTCTTGCACCCATGCGCCGAGCGGCACGTGGGCGTAGGTGTAGATCCCGCCGATGATGAGGACGACCGAGTGCACGACAAGCACCGTGAACGCGATGCCCGTGCATGGCAATCGACGCAACCATACGGCCCACATCACGATCGCGCCGATGACCCAGAAGACTTCCGCAAGCCACGTGACATGGCTGCGCGGCGTGATGCCACTCCACACGAGGAAAACCACAAGTGCGGCAACCACCGCGTCGCGTGCGCCCGGTCGCGGATGAAGACTCGACATATGCGCAGACTACGCGCGCTCGATGCGCGTTTCACGCGTCGTTCATCGGGAAACTGCCGCGTTTCGCAGAGCGGCGGGGCGCATTTACTTCGGTGAAGCGGGCGACGTGGGAGCTGTGGGAGCTGCGGGAGCTGCGGGCGTCGTGGGCGTCGCGGGAGCAGTGGGCGCGGCAGAATCTGCAGGCTTTGTCGGCGCTGCAGGAGTGCTTTCTTTCGCCGCCGGCGCGGGTTCCGCGAGCATCTTCTCGATCGCGGCAATGACCTTTGCGTCGTCTGGCTTCGTCATCGACGCGAAGAAGACAGCGCGCTTGCCATCGCGCGAGACCACGTACTTGCCGAAGTTCCAACCCGGAAGTTCGCCAGTCTTCGTGCCAAGGAACTCAAAGAGGGGCGATTGCGACTTGCCGGCTTTCACGCCGGATTTCTCGAGAAGCGGGAACGTCACCTTGTAGCGCGCGTCGCAGAATTCGCGGATTTCCTTCGCGCTGTCGAACTCCTGTCCGCCGAAGTCGCCCGATGGCATACCGATCACGACCAAGCCTTGATCGCGGAATCGATCCGCGAGTGCTTGCAGCGCGGTGTACTGCGGCGTGAGGCCGCACTGACTCGCAACGTTCACGACGAGCGCGACTTTGCCTTCGTATTGGGCGAGATTCGCGTTGGAGCCGTCGAGCGCCTTCGCCTCAATCGTGTAGAGCGACGCGTCTTTCCACTTCACGGCGAGGTCCTTTCCTTCCGCGTCAACTTGCGGCGCGGTTTGCGAGCAGGCGAAGCCGGTGATCGATGCGACGGCGGCAACGGTGGCGGCGACGGAAGCGGTGACAAGGCGGTTCAGCATGGTGGACTCAGACTTTTTCAGGCGTACGAGTTCAGACTCCTGAACTCAGACTTGGGCTTTCGGACTTGGGCTTTCAGATTTGGGCTTTCAGATTTGGGCTTTCAGATTTGCGCTTTCAGAATCGTGCCGTCATCACGGAGCGGCTCCCGAGAACCCCGCTCCCGAGGAGC
>JBEIJG010000624.1:0-1507 GCA_040380385.1 Phycisphaeraceae bacterium
GAATGGGCTGTGCGCAATTTCCAGAAGCGCTTGCCGGATGTAGAGATCGCCACACTTCCCTTCGATGACCTTCCTGCGCGTGTCGGAGGCAGCACGTGAAACCGAACGGTCGTGGAACGCCCGTAAAAAGCGGCCGCGCTGCGAAGTTGGAGGAGATTCGCACGCTGTTTCGCACTGGGCGAACACGAGACGCGCTTGCTGCAGTCGAGCCACTACTTCGTATCGACCCGCGCGATCCTGAGTTACTCGCGTTGGCAGCGCGATGCCGCAACGCGCTTAGTCAACACAACGAAACCATCGCGCTCGCAACGCGCTCGCTCGCCTTGGTGCAACATCCCGAGTCATTGATGTTGCGCGGAGATTCGCTGCGCGCGCTCGGAAAGACCGACGAAGCTGTGGCGGACTTTCGGAGCGCGATTCGACTCGCACCGAGCGTGCGCGATTTGCGTGTCGCACTGGTTGCGACGCTTGAAGAAGCAGGTCGCACCGATGAAGCGCGCGCGGAACTTGCACCAATTCTCGATGCATTGCAGCGCTCACAAGGATCCGATGCCGCGCTCCCTGAACGGATCGCGTACGAGCATGCGAAGCTGCTCGTGCGCGAGGGCGCGCGCGATGCCGCGAAGTTGGATGATGCCGTGCGCGTCATTGACGCCACGCTGTCGACAACGCCGACGGGCGCCATCTCCTCGCTGATGCTGCTCTTTCTCCGCGCGAAAGCACTTGATCGCGCAGGTCGCTTCGACGAAGCGTGGGAATCCGCGTTGCGCGCGCACGCTTCGCGAAACGTCACGTTCGACCCCGACGCACTGGTTCGCGCGACCGACGAAACGATCCAGTGGTGGACGCGCGAGCGCATCACCGCAATCGGCGACTCTGGGCTTCGTGACGAAACCGCTGTCTTCGTCGCAGGCATGCCCCGCAGTGGAACGAGTTTGGTTGATCAGATCATCGACGCGCATCCACACGCGAAGGGCGTTGGTGAACTCGACACAATCGAACGCTGGGCCGAAGCCGCCGGGCTTTCCGCACCGAACGACGCATCACGCGTTGCGCGCGCGTATCTCGATGAAATCCGACGACTCGCGCCGCGCTCACAACGCATCGTGAACAAAGCCCTCGGAAACACGCGGATTTTGGGGCATCTTGCGCGCCTCTTTCCACAAACGCACATCGTGCACGTCGTTCGCGATCCGCGCGATGTGGCGGTGTCGTGCGTCTTGGGCGCGTTCGGCACGGAGCGCTATCCGTGGACGACGCGACCAGAGTGGGTTGCCGTTGCATGGCGCGAATCCGAGCGGCTCATGCAACATTGGCGCGAGGTTCTTCGCGTCCCGATCCACACCGTGCGATATGAGTCACTCGTTGAAGAAGGCGAGCCGCGCATGTGTGCATTGCTTGATTTCCTCGGTCTTTCGTGGGATGCGAGCGTGCTCAGCTTTCATCAATCGCGTCGAACCGTGCGCACGTTGAGTTACGACCAAGTCAGTCGTCCACTCACACAGGC
>JBEIJG010000625.1:0-1481 GCA_040380385.1 Phycisphaeraceae bacterium
ACGAGCGATTCACGGATGCCAAGGCCGATTCGCGTGGTCCATGACGCAACGATGAAGCCCGTCGTCCACACCATTCCATCCATTGCAGAAGTCTCGAGCGGGCCGAGTTACTCCGTGGTTCGACTCTGTGATGGGCTGTCCGCGCGCGGCTGCCCGGTCACGCTCGCGGCGCTCGATAGTGCCGGACATCGCGCCGTTCCCCCGTACACCAGACTGTTCCCGCGAGCGATCGGACCAGCGCGGCTCGGCCGATCACCCGCGATGAAGCGGTGGCTCGACTCCGAAGCGCGTGCGGGTCGGGTCGGCCTCCTCCACAACCACAGTCTGTGGATGATGCCAAACGTCTACCCAGGAAGCGTCGCGCAGCGATACAAGATCCCCTACGTTCTTGCGCCTCGCGGCACGTTCGCCGAAGCCGCATTTGTCCGCGGCTCCCTGGTCAAACGCGCGTTTTGGCCGCTCCTTCAAAAGCCTTCGCTATCCGCCGTGTCACTCTTTCATGCGACCGCTGAGAGTGAGCGCGACGACATTCGACGTCTCGGTTACACGCAACCGATCGCTGTGATTCCAAACGGCGTCGATCTCGCTCCGCTCACGCGCATTCCGAGCGAGCACCCAACGCTGCTCTTTCTTGGACGCGTACATCCATCAAAGGGTGTCGATTTCCTGCTTCGCGCGTGGGCTGAACTTCAAGCAAAGCGCCCAACGTGGCGGCTGCGCATCGTCGGACCAGACAACGAAGGGCACCTCGCGAAGATGCAAGCGCTCGCCGCCGAACTTCGCGTGGAACGCGTGCAGTTTGAAGGCGCACTGACGGGTGCGGCGAAACTCGCGGCCTACAGCGCTGCATCGCTCTACATTCTTCCAAGCCACTCGGAGAACTTTGGGCTCACCGTCGCCGAAGCGCTTTCTGCGGGCACTCCCGCGATTGTGATGCATGGTGCTCCGTGGGGTGGGCTTGTCGACAACCAGTGTGGATGGTGGATCGAACGAAGCGTCGCGTCGATTCGGAAAGCGATCGAAGATGCAACTGCGTTACCTCCTGCTGCACTCGCTGAAATGGGACTTCGAGGACGCGCCTGGATGGAGCGCGATTTTGCATGGGATTCCATCGCGGACAGAATGCTTGCAACATACGAGTGGATTCACTCCGGACTTCCATCCGCGCGAACTCCAGCGTGGGTCGACTGCGTGTGATTTCAGCATCGATAATGAGCCACCGATGAATGCTTCCTCATCTCTCGAATCTTCTCCGGAACGCGCGTCTTCCGAAACGCCTGCATCAACATGGCAACGAGGCACTGTTCCCGTTGCCGTCGTGATGATTTCGCTCAACGAGGCCCACAACATGGAAGAAGTTTGCGCCAATCTCAAAGGTTGGGCACAGGAAGTGTGGCTCGTCGACAGTTACAGTAAAGATGACACCGTCGGTATCGCACTCCGACACGGGGTCCGTGTGGTGCAACGAAAGTTCAGCGGCT
>JBEIJG010000626.1:0-1473 GCA_040380385.1 Phycisphaeraceae bacterium
AAATCGCGCGGAACACCACTGCGCCAACGATGCCCCAGAAGAGCACGCGATGTTGCTTGTCGTGGTCGAGCCCGAAGTAGCGGAAAATCACGAGGAAGACGAAGAGGTTGTCGATCGAAAGCGACAACTCGACCACGTATCCCGTCAGGAACTCGAGGAAGAGTGTGCCTGCGGCTTGCGCTGGCTCCATCTTGAAATAGCGCGTGTCTTCGAGCAGCGCAGGATTTGCGGTGATTTCTGTGAGCGCAAACTGCCGGAACGCCCAGGCGACCCCGAGGGCCATGAGCACGCAGATCACAGTCCACGCTGCCGAAACCTGCATCTGACGCCGCGCGTGCGCGGCAGGGGTCGCGCCTCCATGGGCAAGCCGCTCGATGACGAAGAGGTCGAGCGCCAGCAATGCCGCGACGCCGCCGAGGAACGAGATCAGGATGGGCCAGTAATCGAGCGGGTTGAAGATGGCGTACGCGAGCAAGGTGAACCTCAAGCGAGAAAGCACGCGGCGGAACGCGTGGAGTAGTTCCCACGCGGCGCAGCAGCCGACGTTGGGCGCGCAGTGTAGAGGCGGGAACGTACCCCGTTCGCAGCTTCTTCGCGAAGCGTGGATGAAGTTGCCCTGACACGGGGCCGATCGCGAGTCGGAAGAGTCCCGCGGGGAGCCATGTGGTTTCTCGCATCCGAGCAACGTTTGAATCGACGAGCGAGGCGATTGATGTCCCGAACCTACCGACGCGCGTGCCCAGAGCATGCGCCCAACTTCCGCAGTGCGCGAGTCCTCGCGATTGCGCCGTGTGCATTTTTGGCGACCAATCTTGCCCTTGCGCAGGATGCCGGTGATATCGCAGGCGTGGGTGATTCCTTTGACGCGGCGGAACTGATTCCGTCCGCATCCTCAGGTCTACCTCCAATTCTGCCAGGACAGGAGCCAGGTGCGCGTGAGCGGGGAGCGGTCACGCCTGTGCCGCCGCCAACGGAGCGCGCGCGCGAGTGGTTTGGTGGCGCGGACTGGTGGACGTGGTCTCGTGCGACTGGCGACTGGGGTGGTGCGCGCACTGCCATCGAGGACGCGGGGTTCGTCTTCAACGGATCCGCGATCACTGAATGGTCGCGCGTCTTTTCCGGTGGTCTCGACAACGCAAGCGCGTTTCGATTCCTCCTCGATTTGAATCTCACGGTTGAACTTGAGAAGGTCGTCGGACTGAAGGGCGGTAAGGTCTTTGCAGACTTTCAGAACGCAGACACCAGCGTTGGCGCGTTGGTGCATGGTGGATTCCAACCCTATTCGAACATCGCGATCGATGGCAGCATCACGCAGCTCTCGCAACTTTGGTACGAGCAGTGGCTCTTCGACGACGTGCTCCGCGTGAAACTCGGCAAGGTCGATGCGAACACGGAGTTTGCATACATCCCGGCGGCTGGCGGCTTCATCAACGCGAGCGCGGGCTTTACGCCGACGATTTTCGCGCTCCCGAC
>JBEIJG010000627.1:0-1464 GCA_040380385.1 Phycisphaeraceae bacterium
GGCCGAGGTTTGAGCCCTCGCGACGTGGGTTGAGCGCTCGCAACCTGCTTCGCAACTTGCTCGCTTTGGCGTGGATTGCGTCGTGCAGCGCTCGCAACCTGCTTCGCAACTTGCTCGCTTTGGCGTGAATCATGCCAGAGGAGCCGCCGCAGCGGCGACCGCGACGATGGCGTCACTCGCCTGGATTCGACGCGGCCGCGGGCTCGGTCGTCGTTTCGCCGACGATTTCCGTTGATGGCGCTGAGGAAGCTGGCGTCGTCGCCGAGTCTTTCTTCGCGTACATCGTCTCAGGCGTGTTCGCGATTGGCGCCGTCGCGGGAATCACCCAGCGATACGCCCAATCCACGCGCCATGGAAGCGCCGCGCCACCCTTGAACTTCACGGTCATGAGTTGATAGACACCGCGCTCGGGATACACGACATCCACTTCAGCGACGCCACCGGAGATGCGCAGTTGCTGCACAGAGAAGACGTTCTCGCTGCCTGGCTCCATTGGCTTGGCATCACCCCTCCCATCAGCAACGAGTCGCGCGACCTTCGACCACGTCGACTCTTGCAGTCCAGCGGGAAGATTGAAAACCACCGGAGTACCAAGACCTGTGATTCGGTGCGCTTCTTTGATCGCGCCAGCCATCACTTCAGGGCCAGGCGCGACATTCGGTGTCGACACGGCTTTGCCTGCGGTCGGCGGGTACGTCGACATGGATGTGCAGGCAACAGGAGCGATCGCGAGAACAAATGCGGCGAGAAGACGAGTCGTCATGACCGCAAGAATAACACGCAGGCGAATAACGCAGGGCGATCGCTCGAAATCGCTCAGCTCGAGCGCGTGGCGCCGAGAAACGCACCGTCGAAAAACATCGCCGGCGCCGCAGATGAACTGGGGCGCCGGCGATGCAAACGTGGAATTCGGTCTGCGGCGATCGAAGGCGGGAACCTGATCAACCGCAAGCGCGAGGGTAGCACGGGAGGGACGCCACGCAAGCGTCTTCTCGTCGTGTGACGGAACTTCGCCGTCCACCCTGTCAAACCTTGTCTGCCTCCCCGGGAAGGGAGAGAGACCAATGTCCGGTTCGCCGTGGAGTTGGGGGGAGAAGGGGGCGAACCCGACCGCGAGAAGAGACAAATGCCCCACCTTCTCTGCGCGATGCCGACGAAGATTGGCGCGAATTCGATGAATTCATCACCCTCCCCTGCAAGGACTTCCGTCAATCGCCATCCCCGGCCGTTTTATGGGGCGCGAGCAGCTCACCGAAAGTCGCTCAACGCACCGACTGTCGCCGAGGGGCAGAGTGCGAAGGGTGGCGGTTCGATGGGAGAGACGCGCTCACCGCGCGGCGTGATCGGCCGAGACCGGATCGGCCCCAAGGGACAAGCCTGTCGGCACGGGCCGCGCGCGTCCCTCGCGGTCAAGACACGCAAGCGTCGTCTTCGCCTCGACCAACAACTCCTCACCGCGAAGCA
>JBEIJG010000628.1:0-1451 GCA_040380385.1 Phycisphaeraceae bacterium
CATCAATTGCTTGCGGCGATCGGATGACGGCGCAGGCACATTGATGCGAATCATGTTGCCTTCCGACATCGGATTCAGCCCAAGGCCCGAGGTCTCGATCGCGCGAATGATGTCATGCTTGGCCCCTGGATCGAAGGGCTTCACCACCAACTGGGTCGCTTCCGAGACGGAAATCGCCGCGAGTTCACGCAGGTCTGTGTGTGAACCGTAGTAATCGACCTTGATGTACTCAAGAAGCGCGGTGTTCGCGCGCCCCGTTCGGATACCGCGGAGTTCGCGGGCGAGGTAGTCGGTTGAGCGCTGCATGCGCTCTTCGGTCTCGAGGAGAATGGTGTCGAGGTCCATAGCGCGGCGAGTGTAGCAGGGCGGAGAGTTCTGATTCATCGCGAAAAGTCACGGGTCAAGCGCCTTGACCGCGCGCGATGAAACGGATGCAATGCGATGATGCCTTCGTCGAAAGTCCCACAGCGTCTCGTCTTGAAAATCAGCGGCGAAAGCCTCTCTCCCGTTGGTCAACTCGGGATCGATACTGCGGAACTCCGGGTCATCGCGGGCGAAATCTCGTCGGCCTGTGAACTCGGCGGGCAAATCGCAGTTGTCGTCGGTGGTGGCAACATCATTCGTGGCGCGCGTATGGCGAAAGACGGCGTCGTGCATCAGTCGACTGCCGACTACATGGGCATGCTCGGAACCGTCATCAACGGACTCGCGCTGAAAGAAGCGCTTGAAGGTATTGGCCGACCCGCACGCGTGATGAGCGCGATCAACGTTCCCGCCGTGGCGGAGCCGTTCATTCGTGGCCGCGCTGTGCGACACCTTGAAAAGGGCCGCGTCATCATTCTCGTTGCAGGCACGGGCAACCCGTTCTTCACGACCGACACGTGCGCAAGCCTGCGCGCGATCGAGCTCAACGCGAGCGTCTTGTTGAAGGCGACCAAGGTCGACGGGATTTACACCGCCGACCCGAAGAAGGATCCGACCGCGACTCGGTATGACCATCTCACATTCGCGGAAGCGATCGAAAAGCAGCTCGGCGTGATGGACCTCACGGCGCTCACAATGTGCATGGAGCACGCGCTCCCCGTGTGCGTCTTTGACTACAAAACGCCGGGCAACATTCGTCGCGTCGTCGCGGGTGAACGCATCGGCACGCTCGTGACGCGTTGATTTTGGAGAGGTCGGCCGGTTGGCCGACAAGCGGTCGTGGCGATCCTCGCCAGACCATCATTTTCTTTACAATCGCCGACTTTCTGGCGCGTATTCCCACTTGTGACGAATGTGCCTTCCAACCCCAGTTCCGTTCCGCCGCCGCCGATCGCAGCGGTCGGTGGGGTGCGTCACGGGGCGCCTGAAGGGCCGGCGTTGAGCGAGGAGCAAATCCTTCGCAACGAGCGTCGTCGCATGGTGCGCGAACGTTGGTTGCACCTCTTGCTCCTCGGATTTGCGCTCTC
>JBEIJG010000629.1:0-1429 GCA_040380385.1 Phycisphaeraceae bacterium
GCCCGGGCAATTCGTGAGGAGTACTTTGGTAAGGTTGCCGCGGAAAACCGTGAAGCGTTCGACGCCGCGCTCCGTTCGCAAGAGCAACGCACGTTGTCGCAGGCGCGCACCTACAACGCGGACGTTCGAAAGACGCTCGTCGGATTCTTCGACATCATGATGTCGATGCAGGAATCCATGCAGGCAGCGGCGGGTTCGGTGGATCCTGCGAATCCCGATTCGATGCCCGATTCAATGAAGGCGCTCGAAGAACAGCAGCGCGCGATGATGGAGAAACTCGCGGCGCTCGGCGCAGATGTACGCAAGTCGGTCAAGTCGAACTTTGAGGCAAATCGCGCCGGTGTCGCCGCACTGGCCGCGTTGCTTCCTGAAGACGCGGGACTTTCGTTGCGTCTCGATGTGGCTGATGCGGCGGCAAACAGCGTCGGCTTCAACATGAGCGGTGGGTCGCGTCCCGGCATGCGCACGCTTGGTCGCCGCATCGAGCGTGATCCCGACGTCACGCCTGAAGTGAAGGCAGAGATCGCTCGCATCCTCACGTCGTGGCGTCGCGAGCAAGCGCAAGCGAGCGAGAAGGTCGCGGAACTTGCGTTGGATGCTCCGTCCCAAATGAGCATGTTCGGCATGTCGGGAGAGTCTGAAGCGCTGGAGTCGGCGCGACGACAACTTCGCGAGGTCGGAAACAACGCGCTGAAGCAAATCGCCGCGAAACTTGGCGAGAAGGCGCCGACGTACGTGACGAGTTTCACGGGCTACGAGGAGGACGGAACCGAGTCGGAGTTCTTCCGCGTCGCAAACGCGACGAAGCCGGACGCAGAAACGGACGCCGGCGCGGAGGTCACTGCGGCAGCGCAGCGTTCGATGTTTGTCAACGGTGGCCTTTCGGCCACGCCCGATGCACTGACCGCGGCGGACATTGTTCGTGTCGCGCGAACGATCGGTCTCGATAGCACCGCTCAGAGCGTGATCGAGGCTGTTGTCGACGGCTGGAAGACTTCGCACTGGGATGCCCAGATGAGTCCGATCGCGGTGCGAATTGAGGAATCGGGGCAAAAGCTCATGTCCACCAACGGAGAGGGTGGCATCACCTATGACGAAAGCGCAGTTCGCACATACGACGAGGCACGTCTCCAGGCCGCACGGGCTGTGTTTGAACTCGATGAGAAGCTGTACACCGATCTCGCGAGCGCGCTTGGTCTTGCAGGAGACGATCCACTCCTGATGCTGCTTCGTTTCGAACGGACCGATCTCGCCGCGTCGCGCGCAAGCGGCATGGCCGGGAGTTCTGGCCTTCCGTTGCCGCTCGGTCGGCTCCTCGCGTCGGCATCGATTGATCCAGCGGTCGCGCGTGCCGTGCTCGAGGGGGCCAAGGCCGAACTCAATGCCATCGCGGTATCGCTGCCGCAACGTGTTCAGGATCGGATGGAAC
>JBEIJG010000630.1:0-1419 GCA_040380385.1 Phycisphaeraceae bacterium
CTGCATCGCGCGCCACCATTCAGACTGTCCCGGGCAGTTCAGATTCCCGGGACGACATCCAGTTTCCAACTCTGCGGGGGAATCGCGAGCACGGAAACGCTACCGCGAGCACACGGCGAGGTGAAATTGGTGGTGACGCCACTGATTCCACACTCGATTCGATCGTCGTGATGCGAGAAGGAGAACGAGACATGCGTGGAATCAATTTGCGTGGAATCAATTTGCGTGGAAACAATTTGCAGAGCGGAATCACGGAGATCGCGTTTCAGCGCGTCACATCGAACGCTCTTGAACTCTTGAGCGCGCGCGATGCGCAGCGTGAATGGCCGTTGGTCATGATTGGACCGGGCGGCGATTTCACGCGTCGATATGTCGCAAGCGGTCAGAACATCACGCGTGAACGCGCGGTAACCCATGCTCAAACGGTTTCCGCCGACGGCGCGAGCGATCGAATCGCCGCCGAGGATGGCCCGATGTTCCGCGATGGATTTGGGCTCCGCAACGCCCTTCGCCAGGTGCGGGAGCGATTCGCAGCCATCGCGCACGAGATCTTCACGACGACCACGATCGTTGATGACGATGAAACCGAGGGCGAAGTCAACGTTGACGGCGGCGACGTCGCTCATGAAGAGAACCGATCACAGTTTGAAGCACGCCGTACGCGGCTTGAAGGAAATCACGATGAATCTCACTCCGAAGCAACTCCGCGTCCTGCGCATGATTCACGACTCTCGTCGAACGCAGGGGTACTCGCCAACGATGCAGGAGATCGCCGACCAACTCGGCGTCAGCAAGGTTACGGTGTTCGAGCACGTCGAAGCGCTCATCGCGAAGGGAGCGCTGATTCGGGACAAGAACAAGGCACGCTCTTTGTCGATTGCGCCTGAGTTTGAATTCCCTCAAGTCGCCGCGCGCGGAAGCGAGTTCGGCGACGGTGAGGAGTTGCCGACACGCCAACTCCACGCCGATCTCGGTGGCGGAAGTTCTACGGCTGGCGACATCGCCGCACGGTTGTCGTTCCCATTGGTTGGAAAAGTCGCGGCGGGTTACCCCATCGAGAAGTTCGAGCAGAGCGAATCGCTTGAGCTCGAGGCGTTGTTCGGCCCGCGCGTTCGATCAGGCGCACGCGGAGATGCACGCGGAGATGCACGAGGAGGTGCACGAGGAGCGGCGCGCGCCGACGACACCTTCGCGCTGCAAGTCGACGGCATGTCGATGCGCGATGAGGGGATTCTGGATGGCGACTATGTGCTTGTTGCCAAGCGAAAGACCGCGCGGGATGGAGAGCGCGTTGTGGCACTTCTTCCGAACGGCGAGACAACATTGAAGACGCTTTTCCGCGAGCCCGATGGTCGCATTCGGCTTCAGCCAGCGAACCCCGAGTTTGCGCCGATCATCGTCGATCGTTGCGACATCCAA
>JBEIJG010000631.1:0-1404 GCA_040380385.1 Phycisphaeraceae bacterium
ATCCTCGGGCTCGAAATGTCCCCAAAACATGCGGCGATCGATGTAACCGCGCAGCGGGTCGCGCTGGTCGTACGGCAGCGCGTCCATCACATGCGCAGCGCTGCGTCGCTCGAAGGCGTGACCGAGGCGACCGTGTAGTGCACGGTGCGCGGCGTTCGCCGGATCCCAATGGATGACGACCTTCTGCGTAGTCACCTCGTAGCGGATGCGTCGAGCGCGCGCCGTTGCCTGCAGCCGGCGCACGAGGCCTACACGCTCGAGCCCGTCGAGCGTGCGCTGCACCGACGCCACATTGCGGCCGAGCGCAGAGGCAAGATCCGCCGCGGCGGCGGGTGCACCGATGTTGCGCAGCGCCTCCCACGCAGAGGAGTGCTCGAAGTCGGCGAGTGTGTCGACGAGACCATCGCGGTCGATCGGCAGCGGTTCGGGCTGACCGACAGGGAGAAGACTTGATGTTGACCGCGCGCGACTTGCCACCATGACGTTGTAGCACGCTCTGCACACGGACGGCCGCGTACATGGGAGTTCCAGCCGTTCGCGGCGCCTCGCACGTCATTCGTTTGGATGAGGTAGTGCATCAACTGTGACCGCACGGCTTCGCGTCACTTCATCCGCACCCGAGAGCGCGCCTTGAGCGCCCGGTCGCGGCTTCCCACACACGCCGATCCGCCTCCGCGACTGAAACGAGACTGCGACGAGATCGCGACGGGGCAACCGGCGCACACTTCGAGTCCAACCATTGGACCGGCACTTCACTCGATTTGGCGATTCGCTTCACTCCCGAGCGCTCCGCGCCCAGCCTCGAAGCCCGCGAATTTGCTGGGCAAATCGCATACACAAACTTTCGATATGCGAGGTGTCGATCGCAACTGCGTTGTTTTCGACGCGCCAATCGAGCGGTGTTGTCGTTTTGCGCATCCGCGGCTTTCGCGAGCTCCACGCACGCAGAGGTCGAATGAGTGCCGGCATGTCGACCGACGTCTTGTATCGACGCATCAGTCCATCGCGTGCTTCACTTGGGCGTTCAAACTGCGCCATCACGCTGCGCACAGAGAGATTGTCGAGTGCTGCTGCGCCGAACTTCGCGAGCGGTCGCCACGTCGCCGTGTCGGCGATGAGCAGCCCCTCCGAGTACTGCGCCCGACCCGATCCATCATCGACATGAAAGAAGAGTGCGGGCAATTCGATCAGCGTGAACCTCGATACAGATTCGCGCGCAGATTCGGCCCACTCGCGCGCTTCGTGGCTTGAAGGAAAGGAATGCGCGCCAGCGCGGCGACTCTGCCCGCGTCGGTGCAGCACGAGAAAGTAGTACTTACACATGCCGCATCCACGCACGCGGCGATCAAGAAATTCATCGTCAGAAGCAATCTGTTGCATGACAACGGTTCTAAACGACGATCG
>JBEIJG010000632.1:0-1391 GCA_040380385.1 Phycisphaeraceae bacterium
ATGGATTGGGAAGTGAATCACACGCTCAATGAGTCGTATGGATTTAGCGCGCACGATGTGGGATGGAAAGACACGAAGAGCGTCGTGCGACTTCTCTGTGACATCGTGTCGAAGGGTGGGAATCTCCTCCTCAACATCGGCCCCGACGCGCATGGACGTGTGCCTGAAGCGGCGCAGAAGACGTTGCGAGGCGTGGGCGCGTGGATGAAGGTGAACTCCGAGGCGATCTACGGCACGACCGCGAGCCCGTTCACGCGGCTTTCGTGGGGACGCGCGACGCAGAAGCCTGGCGTGCTGTATTTGATGGTGTTTGACTGGCCTGCCGACGGCATCCTGTGGTTGCCGATTCGCAACGAGATCAAGTCGGTGGATGTGCTTGGGTCCGACGCGAAGTGCAGTTTCGCGGGCGGAAAGTTGGGTGATCAAGCGGCGGTCATGCTGCCGCTCCCCGTCGATCCAGCGTGCACCGTCGTGCGTGTCCGCTACGAGGGCGCGCTTGATCCGCTTCCGTTCTCGGTGCATCCATCGGCCGACGGCGCATTGATTCTCCTGCCGCACGACGCAACCCTCGAAGGCCCTTCACTGAAGGTCGAGCAAATCGGCGTCATCGGAGACGTCAAGTACAACATCGGCTACTGGCTCGATCCCGCGGCGTCGGCAACATGGCCGATCGCGGGGCAGCGTGCGGGCAAGTATCGCGTTGTCGCAGAACTCGCCTGCAAGAGCGAATCTGCGGGTGCGCGCGTCTCGCTGGATTGCGGTGGTTCGCGCGTTGACTTCACCGTTGAAGGGACAGGCGGCTGGCAGGACTACCGCGAGTTTGAACTCGGCGTGCTCGACGTTCCGGCGGGTTCGCAGTCCGTGTCGCTTCGCGCGTCGTCGAAGCCCGGCGAGGCCGTCGTGAATGTGCGCGCGATTCGTTTGGTTCCGGTTCGCTGAAGGCGAGTTTCAACGCGCGGGCGGTTCGTGCGCGAGTTGAGACTCGGCTCCGCCGCGCGCGACGAAACCGCTGACGACTTTCGCGTGCGCTTGAATGAGCTTCACAACGTACGCATCGTCGCTCGTTTCGCGGACTTTCACGCCCCTTGATGTGTTTTCGTACTCGAAACGAATTTTGTCGGCGTTGGCGAAGATCTCGCGGAACATCGGGTCCCACATGCGAATCGCGCGGCCATGTTCGACGCGCACTTTCATCGCGGCGACGTGATCTTGGATGAGTGCCGCGACTTCCGCGTTGTCTGATTCCGTCGTCGATTCGATACCGTTTGGAACCTCGCGGAAATCTCGGCGGATCAGTTCGTGATTTCCAAGCAGTGTTTGAAAGACGTCGCGGTCGTACGCGACGGTGCCGGGTTCTGCGGTCGAGACGCGCGAGCCGATGGAAGAAGGTG
>JBEIJG010000633.1:0-1390 GCA_040380385.1 Phycisphaeraceae bacterium
GAAGCGGTCGACATGTCGCTTGAGACCAAGGAAACGAAAGAGTTGTACGGCTGCGACGAAGAGCAAACGCGTGAGTTCGGCAACAAGTGTTTGCTCGCGCGGCGGCTTGTCGAGCGTGGAGTGCGATTCGTGCAGATCTACTCGGGCGGCGGTCACAACGACGAGTCGTGGGATGCGCACGGCGACCTCAAGAAGAACCACGATTTCCACGCGGGTCGCACCGACAAGCCAGTCGCGGGGTTGCTCAAGGACCTGAAGCGACGCGGTTTGCTCGATGAAACGCTCGTGATTTGGGGCGGCGAGTTTGGTCGACAGCCGACGGCCGAGTACGCCGAAGGCACGGGTCGCGATCACAACTCGTACGGCTTCACGATGTGGATGGCCGGCGGTGGCATCAAGGGCGGCGTGACGGTTGGGCAGACCGATGAACTCGGTTCAACCGGCGTCGATGATCGCTACCACGTCAAGCACCTGCACGCGACCGCGCTGCAATGCCTCGGCCTCGATCCGAACCATCTCTCGTACTTCTATGCTGGCCTCGATCAGAAGCTTGTCGGCGTCGAAGGCGCAGAGCCGATTCGACAGTTGATTGTTTGAGCGGTCGTGGTTTGAGCACTCGCGACTTGCGGGCTGCTGAAGCTTCGCTTCAGGTGCCCGCTTTCGCTCGCTCTGGCGTGGATTGCACCCGAGGGAGCCGCCGCAGCGGCGACCGCGAAAGGAACGAGCGCTCGCGATTGGCCGCTGTACTCTGCGACGATGCGCACGCGCCCGTCCTTGACACCCGCGCGCTCGTCGCCGTCAATGATCTCGGCCCACTCGGCGACTGTTGGTCGATGTCTGGTCCGTCAGCCGCGGGTGGGGTGCTTTGCCACCGAAACGCGCGCGAACTTGTGGCGATTCGCGCCGCCAAGTAGCGTGCCTGCATGATGCTTGAAGCGAAAACGCTCGCACCGATCGGCACAACGGAACGCATTCGCGGCGTCGACATCGCGCGCGGCCTCGCGCTCCTCGGCATTCTCCTCGTCAACGTGCGATTCTTCTTCACGCCGCTTGGGACGTCGATCGATCCGACGATCGAACTTCCCGGAGTTGAACTCACGACCGTCGACGCGATTGTGTGGAGCGTGGTCGAAGCGCTCTGCTCCTTCAAGTTCATCTCGCTCTTCTCGATCCTCTTTGGTTTCGGCCTTGCGATGCAGGCAACGCGCGCAGCGGATGCAGGCGATACGCGCTGGGGGCCTGGTCTGCGCCGCCTCGGTCTACTTCTTGCGATCGGCCTGTTTCACGGGCTTTTCGTTTGGTACGGCGACATTCTCACGTTGTACGCATGCATCGGCGTGATCATCCTCTGTTGCGCACGACTTTCGCCGCGCACGTTGCTCATCGCGGC
>JBEIJG010000634.1:0-1379 GCA_040380385.1 Phycisphaeraceae bacterium
GGAGTGACGAGTCGGATCAGTCCCGACGGCCTCGCGCAGACCGCAATCATCTTTTTCGTTTTGATGCCGATCCAGGTCTTGGCGCAACTCCTTGCGATGTTGGTGGTCGAGGATCGACGCTTCGGGTCGCGACGCTCGTGGCTTCTCTTCTGGGCCGCAGTCGCGCGTGCGACCGCATTTGGCCTCGCGGCGTTACTTCTCTTCGTCGTGCAATTGCTGCAGACGGACGCGCTGCTCATTCCTGCCTACATCGCGTACTTCACGCTGCCCATCCTCGCGATCGGGGCGGACATCGTCACGGTGCGCGTTTTCGCAAGTCTGTCGAAAGAGGCGCGTCCGCTTCTCGGATCGACTCGCAGATTCGGTGCAGCGACGGCGCGCGTCGCGCTCTGGGTGGTGTATCCGCTGCTGATCGTGCCGATCATTGGGTGGTTCTTTGCACCCATCATTTGGACGATCTCGATGGCGGTGTGTTTTGGTGAGCTTCGGCGCTTTGCACTCGCGCTGCGCGAGGCGGCGGGGATCTATCAGCCGGTGCCTGGGGCACGTTCTGTGAGTCTTGAGGCACCGCGCGCAGAGTCTTGAGCGGCTTTGGTTCGGATGAAGGGTTGGGTACGGTTTGTTCGCCCGCCACCCCGCACCAACGCGCCGCCAATACCGCTACCATCCGCGCCCTTCCGGCGGGTCCGTTCGACGCGGCAAGCCACAGCACGTCGTCGCGCCTCGCGGCCCGACCGACTGATTTCGAGTGAGTTCACCTATGGCGATTCCAACCGACGCAGCAGCTCTCAAGAACCAGACCGTTCTCCCGCGCAACACGAACCAGGCCCTCGGCATCGGCCAGTTCGCCATCGACTTCATGTCGGGCAAGATCGGAACCCCCGACGCGTCGGTGCTTGAGCGCACGGTGATGTTCCACACCGACTCGGTGCTCTGCGGCATCAGCGCGGTCGCGCTCAATACGAATGCGCCGATCATCCTGCGCGCCGAAGCCGCCGACTACCCGCACGCGAAGGGCGCGCCCGTCTTCGGTTCGACCGCGAAGGTCGCTGCCGAGAAAGCGATTGTCGCGAACTCGAACGCCGTGCGCGAGTGGGACTCGAACGGCACCAACTTCGGCTTCAACCCTCAGCTCGGCCACACCGCTGGCGAGTTCGGCCACAACGACTTCTACCCAGTTGCGGTCGCCGCGGCGCAGCAGCAGGGCCGTGACGGCGCGTACGCGCTGCGCGGCATGATCTGCATCGACGAGATTCGCGGCCGTCTCGCGGAAGTCTTCTCGCTCAAGACCTACAAGATCGACCACGTGGTCCACGGCGCGATCGCAAGCGCCGCAACCTACGGGGCGATGATGGGCGCAACCGCCGAGCAAATCGAAA
>JBEIJG010000635.1:0-1322 GCA_040380385.1 Phycisphaeraceae bacterium
AGTTGCAGACGCTCCATCGGCTTCCACAGCGGCGCGCGTCTCATGTACGACCCGGAGTTCGAGATCAAGTCGCTGGTCGGTCGCACTGGTCACCTTCACAGCGTTCGACAAGGTTGCGAAGCTCTGAGGCTCGTCATTGGTCTTCGCGCGCTCGGCAGAGGGGTCTCGATGCGCGCGGCCATCCACATGTGTTCGTGTGAAAGACGGCGACGCGAGAAGGGCGGCGGCCACAACGCCAAAGACAGGAAAGTTTGACCTGCGTCGAAGCGCGGTTTCGATCGCAATTCTCGTCAGATGCGTCGCCACTTGTTCCTCCAAGGATCGGTGTTCAATGGTACTTTGAAGACCCTCATCTGCACCCTCCCACGGAGATCGATATGAAACTTGGTGTCATGGCAGCCCTGTTCGCCGGTCGCAAACTCGAAGAGGTCGCCGCCTACTGCGCGGAGATTCAACTCGACGCGATCGAGCTTCCCGTTGGCGCGTATCCAGGCAAGCCGTTCTTCGATCCCGCGAAGGTGCTCGCATCGAAGAAGGAGCAAGACCGGATCAAGGGCATTCTGAAGGATCACGACCTCGCGCTCTCGGGGCTCGCGGTGCACGGAAATCCTGTGCATCCCGACAAGAAGCACGCGGCGAACGATCACCGCGACTTTGTGAACGCGGTCAAACTCGCGCCGCTGCTCGGCACCGATGTCGTCATCACGTTCTCCGGTTGCCCCGGTGGTTCGAAGACCGACAAGATGCCGAACTGGGTGACGTGCGCGTGGCCGCCAGATTACATGGCGATTCTCGAGTACCAGTGGAAGCAGGTGCTTGTGCCGTACTGGTCGACGCAAGCGCGCTTGTGTGCGCAGCACGGCGTGAAGGTTGCATGGGAAGCGCACCCAGGATTCTGCGTCTACAACCCTGACACGCTGATTCGTTTGAGTGAGCAGTCGATGAAGGCTTCGGGTCTCAAAGGCAAGCCGGTCCTCGGCGCAAATCTCGATCCGTCGCACTTCTTCTGGCAGGGCATCGATCCAGTGGAAGCCGCGCGTGTCCTCGGCGAAGCGGGGCTCCTCTTCTATGTGCACGCGAAGGACACCGAATTGCATCCGCATCAGGGACGTGTCAACGGCTACAACGACGCGCGTCCGTACACCGACATTAAGAACCGCGCGTGGAACTTCCGCACCTGCGGATACGGCCACGGACACGAGTTCTGGAAGCCGTTCGTCTCGATGCTCCGTCGCCACGGATACGACCACGTACTCTCGATCGAACACGAGGATTCACTCATGTCGATCGAAGAAGGTCTTGAGCGCGCCGCAGCGTTCCTC
>JBEIJG010000636.1:0-1291 GCA_040380385.1 Phycisphaeraceae bacterium
CGTGCTTCGCTGCGTGCCGATGGTTTCTGTCTCCTCGCGGTCCACCTCTTCGAGAACAACAAGATTGAGTCGTGGAAGCGCGCCGCCGCCGGCAAGACTTGCAGCGGTGGTGGTAGCACGCATCGCGGGCTCGACCCATTCATACCTGGTCGCGCGATCCGCACGGAGATTGACCGCGAGATTTGGGTTGCGTCGGTAGAGCTCCGTGAGCGTGTCGGCGAGACGCGCGACACCATCGGGTGTTGCGTCGAAGGGTTCCCCGGCGAGGAGATATCCGCCAATACGCCCGTCCGTTGCCGGTATGACGTTCAGCATGACGCGGGAATCCTCGTTGGCCTGCGCGCTCGCGCCGGGTGTGACTCGAGCAAGCGCCATGTCGACGCGCTCGTTGTCGGCGATGCCGGAAACAAGCGTGAAGAAGACGATCAGGAGGAATGTCACATCGATCATCGGCGTGAGATTCGCTTCGATGACGGCGACGGGAAACTTGCGACGATTGCGGGGCATCAGGTGGCGTGTGCGCGGGCTCGAGATCGGTGTGGGTCGCGTCCGGCAGTTTTTCCTCACGGCTTTGAACGAGTCGCGTTGCCCGCGCTTGCGCTTGCCGGGTCGACGCTCGCATCCTTCGGACGGAAAAGCGCGACCATTTCATCCACGGTCGCAAGCATCTCATCCGACGTTGCGATGGCGCGATTTCGTACGAGTGCGTACGCGCTGGTCGCGGGGATTGCGATCAGGAGCCCCCAGAACGTGGTCACAAGGGCTGTGCCGATTCCGCCTGCGAGAAGCACGGGATCGGCTGCGCCGCCTGTCGACGCGATCGTCTGGAATGCAACGATCATGCCGTACACCGTGCCGAAAAGTCCGATCATCGGCGCAACTTGTCCGAGGACATTCAGTCGCTCCAGTTCACGAAGGCGCGCGGACAGCAACTCATCGGCGGCGGTTTCGGCGGCGTGTGTCATCGCGTCTGCGCCGCGCGGTGCGTGGTCGAGTGCTCGCGAGAGAACGGCGGAGAGGTCGCTGCTGCCGCGGCCACTTCGTTCGATCGCTTCGCGATAGCGCCCCGCGGAAAGCAGGCTGCGCATCGCATCCGACTCACCATCTGGAAGCGTTGCCGTACGGCGATTCGCCGAGAGCGCGAGCGAGATGAGTACCACGTTTGCGAGCGAAAGGAGAAGAAGCAGCCAAATCATCGCGCTGCCGATCCACTCCAAACTGCCATCGCTGTTCGTTGCGTAGAAGAAGATGCCGCCAGTCATGCGTGTCGTGTCCTCTGGTTGCCGCGATC
>JBEIJG010000637.1:0-1272 GCA_040380385.1 Phycisphaeraceae bacterium
CGTACCATCGCCGCCTTGCCTTCGACCGACGCCCATCGCCCGCTCGATGCCGCCCGCGCCTTCCATCCGGCAGAAATACTCACGCGTTGGCCGGAAGAAGTGCCTTTGGCGGCCCTCGTTTCCGGGGGCGATCCGGGCACTCACAATGGCTGGAGCATCTTCGCCCGGCCGAGCGAAACCGTGGTCATCCCGGCAAACGCGTCGGCGGACGCAGCGAAGTCAATCCTCGCGCAGGCTTTCGCGCGCACGCCCCGCGTGGGATCAACTCGGGCTCGAACGCGAGAGGTTGGAACAACTGAGGGCCTGACCCGCATCGCAGCCTACGCCCCTGCCGACGGAGCCCCACGCGCGAGCGCAGTACGCCCCTCGCCCTTCGATGGTGGTTGGATTGTCGCGCTCGGATACGGACTCGGCTCGGTCTTCGAGTCGGCCGCAGCCTCGCGACAGACAAGCGAAGTGCCGCTCGCGGTGCTGCATTGGTGCGAAGATGCTTGGATTTTCGATCACGCCTCGGGGGAACTCACCACGCTCGGGTCACCTCCACACATGGACATGTCGAGAGACGGGGCACCCGACGACCGCGCGTGGGAACTGACCGCGCTCGCATGCGAAGAAAGCGACGAACACTTCGCTGCGAACGTGGCCCGAACCGTCGAGTACATCCGTGCGGGCGACGCCTTTCAAGCGAATGTCGCACGGCGATTTTCAGCACGTTTGCGTGGGTGTCCGCGCATGTTTGCCCGCGCGGCGATTCGTGCAAACAACGCGTGGTTTGGTGCAGCGATCGATCTCCCCGATGGCGGCGGACTCGTCTCGATGAGCCCCCGAGAGTTTCCTCCGCGTCTTCCCCGACGGCGCCATCGTCACGCGACCGATCAAGGGAACGCGACCGGCTTCGATCGATGCGCGCGAACTACTTGAGAGCGACAAGGATGCCGCCGAACTCGCGATGATTGTGGACCTCATGCGGAACGATCTCGGCCGCGTTGCGGAGATCGGTTCCGTCGAGGTGACGACCGCTCGTGTCCTTGAAACGCACGTCACCGTCCATCACGGCGTTGCCGAGGTTCGCGCTCGCTTGGCTGAGCACGTTGACTGGCTTGAACTGCTTGCGGCGACCTTTCCACCTGGCTCGGTCACGGGTGCCCCAAAGGTGCGTGCGATGCAGATCATCGATGAACTCGAACCAACGCCACGCGGTTTTTACTGTGGCGCGATGGGATTCATCTCGCGATCCGGGCACGCCGCGCTCAATGTTGCGATTCGAACCGC
>JBEIJG010000638.1:0-1220 GCA_040380385.1 Phycisphaeraceae bacterium
CTTCGCGTCTTTGAGGCGCGCCGCGATGCGCCCGACGGTCTGCGGCGTGAGCGAGATTTCGGGAACGAGAAGGATCGCTTTCTTCCCGGTCGCGAGGCAGTTTTCGATCGCGCGGATGTAGATTTCCGTCTTTCCCGAGCCCGTCACGCCAAAGACCAGATGCTGCTTGAACGAACCGAGATCGCGTGAAATCGCGTCACTAGCGGACTTTTGCTCGAGTGTTGGTTGAGGCGCGGGCGCCGTGTTTCCAGCGCGGGCGATGAAGCCAGCTTCGACGGCGGTCTTTTTCACGGCGATGAGATGGCCGGAGGCGATGAGGCGCTTGAGTGGTTCGGTCGAGGAGTACGACGCTTCGCGCGCGAGGTCGCCGATTTCGATCGGGCGAGTCAGCGTGGCGAGGACCGAAAGCGCGTGTTCTTGGCGTTTCGTGATCTTTGGAAGCGCGGCGCGCGCGGCAGGGTCGTTGAGAGCAGGAGCGAAGTCGACAAGCGTTCGCTCCACGCGACCGATGGCCTTGCGAACGGCGGCCGGGAGGATCGATGCGAGAGTCATCCCGATCGGACAGGCGTAGTAGGCGCTCATCCAACGGGCGAACTGGATGAGTTCGCCGGGGAGTACGACGCCCGACTCGTCTTGCGTGAGGACGTGTTTGATCTTCTCGCGCGGGATGCCGTTTGTTTCGCCCGCAGGAAGGCGTTCCACGATCCAACCCGCAGTTGGCGTTTCGCCGCGACCGAGCGGGACTTCAACGCGGGCGCCTTCGGGGAGGTCGGCGAGTTTCGGGGGAAGCGCGTAGGTGAGCCCGTCTGGTGAACGGTCGACCGCGCGCTCGACGGCGACGACGACGAGTGGCGAGTCGTTCGAGATGGAGTGCGAGATGGAGTGCGAGCCGAAGAGGGTCACCGGACGCAGGGTACTGCCCGAATCGGTGCACGGCACGTGCCATCCAGTGCCAGGCACTGCCTGGCACGTGCCTGGTACCAACCTCTCACGGCTCAGTTGGAACGACTGCTCGAGGAAATTCGGCCGTTCGTGTGGTGTTCGTGTGGTGGCAATCCGTGCACGGCACGTGCCAAGAGCAGTTATCGCCTTCTCAATCGCAGCTCTTGGCGATTCGCCAAAATAGTTGTCGAGTTCGACTGATTGTAAGTCAGCTCGGCCTGTCGCATGTCGCATGTCGCAGGTCGCAGGTCGCGTGCGCACGCACACGGCAAAGTCGC
>JBEIJG010000639.1:0-1209 GCA_040380385.1 Phycisphaeraceae bacterium
CGCGCCAAAGTGCAACACCGCGACGCTCGGATCCATCGCGCGCAGAAACGGGCCGCTTTGCCTATGCTCGCCGAGCACGTCTTGAAGTCGCATTCCACCGCGCGCAAACGATTGGACCACGACGCCACGATGTGCGCTCAGACTTCGAAAACGAACACCCGCAACTTCAGTGCCGAGTGACTTCCCGAATTTTTTGTTCTGCGTTTTGCCGCTCGCAGTTCCACCATTCGTTCCGTCGTTCTTCGCATCGTTGCTCGGAATCGCGCCACTGAGATTGAGCTGCACGTGCCGCTTGCCGCCGAAGTCGAGCGTAGGCGTTTCAAGCCAATGAAAACTTCCCGCAGCCGCTTTCGCTGGCATGGGAAGCACCCCACTCTGCGCCACCGCAGCACCAGCGCCCGCCACGCTGCCATCGCTTGGCGTATTCGACCATTGCACCGCCGTCGGACTTGTACTGCCGATCGCGAGGATCTCACCGACAAACGGCCCTTGCGTATGGAACCATGGACCGCCGACCAACACTGGATCTGCCGCAGCCGACGCATCGTGAAGAAGCATCGCACGAAAGGCCCCAAGGGCCGTGCCGTCGTCCGCGAGCAGTCGTCGTACGACAACACCTGGGAGAAGCGACGTACTCGCAACACCCGTCGGCAAACTCGCGGCACTCGTCGTACTTGAGGCCAACCAGTGCGGGGTTCCTTGCATACCCACATTAGTAAAGAGCATGGTCTCACCTGCGGGTCCGAAGACCTTCGCGAAGCGCGCGTTGAGATGCGGAAGGTAGAGTGAGCCAAAGCCACCCGGCATCGTTTCCTGCGAATCACCAAGCACAAGGACGCGAACGATCGACTCGTCCGACGTTTGAAAGAGCGTGCGAAATCGCTCGGGTGATTGAACACTCACGCGAGGCACTGAAAGAAACGGCGGATCCTCATCGCCGCGAGCGACTTCAGCCGCCGCACCGATCGTGGCGACCGCGACGAGTACAGGCGCTGTCTGATGGCGCACCCAACGCGCGATCTCGCCGAGCGCTCGCCGAGGCTCAGAGACGAGGGCACCCAGATCTTGGAAACACCGCAGAGTCACCGCCGAAACATAGCCTCGACCGAGAGAATCGCAATCAGAATGTGCCGCAACTCAGGAATGCATGCTCCACGCTGTTCGATAGCCCGGCTGACCCATACAGACCGTCCCGTTGGTCCGAACGAG
>JBEIJG010000640.1:0-1187 GCA_040380385.1 Phycisphaeraceae bacterium
ACGAAGTTCCTCGCGGCGCCATTCCCAGCGCCAATCGATGAGATCGAACGTTTGCGCGCGGCACGTCGAGGCATCGCACGCAGCGTGACGCAGCGTATGGCCGCAGAAACACCGGCGATTCTCGATTACACCGCGATGCTCGTTGCGGCTCGTCAACCCGCGCTTCAATCGAAACTCACGACGATTCTCGACAATGCTCGTCGTGCTCGTGCGACCGCGGGTGGCGCGAGCGAGCAGGTGGAATCAGATCTTCGCGCCATGCTCGCCGTCCTCGGCGAAGTGCTCGCGCCCGAAGCGACGAAGCGAGATGAGGAGGCATGAGGTCTCTGATGAAGACACACACGCATTCCAAGAAATCGCAATCCAAGAAAGCGCGCGTCATCCGCCTGAGTTGCGCGGCATTGTGCGCACTTGCGGTCGTTGGCTTTGTCGACGCGATCAGCAGCCACTCGCTCGCGGGGTTGCACGCGTCTTCGACGCTCGTCGCCAACGCGCACGCAACCCTCTCCACGCAGTCATCCGTCGCTGTGGAGCGTTGGAACGAGCGTTTGGAAGCGCTCGATCCGATGCGGCCATACGACTACCTCGCGCTCGCGGAAGAAGTCGCAGATGCCGCTTCGAGTGAGCGCGAGCGACAACTCGCGCGCGAACTCTTCGGTCTCGCGGGTGCGCTCGATACGGAGCGACTTGGTCGAAGCGCGCTCCTCGCGCTTGCGCAGTTCGCTTCCGATCGTCGTGAGCGCGAGCGTGCGCTCGCCGCCGCGGAAATCGTCGGTGGTCGTGGCGGTTTCTTGCGATCGTTTCGGATTGAACCCGAACAGTTGGAGGCGCTGTCGCGTGCATTTAGCTTCTATCGCCGCGGCGAAGGTCGAAAGGCGCTGAATGTCTTGCGTCAAGCGGACGCCGATGCGGTGCTTGAAGAGATCGGCGATGCAATTCCCGGCGGCGCCGCGGGTTTTCGCGCCGAGCTCGAAGCGATGCGCGGCGGCGGCGCGGCACGTCCTGATCCGCAGTCGGTGCGCCGACTTCTTCTACTTGAACTCGCGTTACGGCAGGGCGATGGAAGAGCGGTTTCGCTGGACATGCTGCTGCGCGGCGATGAGCCGCTGATTGAGATCGACCCAAGCGATCCAGCCGCGCTTTGGCAAGTCGATCCGACGAAGCCGTGGTGGCGCAACGGCAAGTGG
>JBEIJG010000641.1:0-1185 GCA_040380385.1 Phycisphaeraceae bacterium
CCTCGCCAGTGTCCGCTTGCGGAATGCCATCGGCGGGTGGAATCTCAACGGTGAACACTTGCTCGACGCGCGGCGCCGAAAAGAACTGATCGAAGAGCGAGTGGCACGCGTGGCAGTTGGGCATGTAGAAGACGACGAAGGTGGTCTGCCCGCGCGTCCGCTCGGCGAGGCCGGGCAGCGACGCGCCGATTGGCGTCTCTTCGACGCGCCGACCTACGAAGGGATGCATGTCGAAATCGACGTTGACGACCTTTGGCCCGGCTGGCTTGGGCGCAATCTCAACAGGGCGGTTTGGATCGGTCGCACGACCCGCGACAGCGCCGGTACTCGTGGCGATCGCGATCGCACCGAGGGCGGTCCATGCGGGGGAGAGCCCGCGACGAGGAGTCGCATGCATGCCTTCGGCGCGAGGGCGGGTCCGCAACATCCACCAAAGAAGCACCAATGACGTCGCCAGCGAGACGGCGGGAAAGCCGATTCCACCCGCGCTCAAGGCGCGTGAAACGCACGCGAGCGACACAAACGCTCCGAGCGCACAAGCCACGATCGGTAGAAAGCGATTCGCAAGGAGCACACCGTAGAGGAAGACGATCAACGCGCCTGCCACACTCGACGATGCGACGAGCCGCGTCGAGAGTTCGGGCGAATAGCCAAAGAGCGCTTCGAGCAACTCGACGAGCGGCGCGGGAACACCGTCGGGTCCGCCGCGGAATTGAAGCCACGCGCAAAGCCCAAGCGAACCGGCGACGCACGCCGCGGCAATGCGGGGGTGTCGAGAGAGCGACGGACGATCGGTGGCGGTTGTCTGCGGGGCTGCGGTCATGCTGATTTCTCTGATGGCCTCTTCACGTCTCTGGTCGTCTGTCGCAGAAACTCCCGTCACTCGCGTTCGTCGCATACGCGCACACACAACCGACTTACTGGTTGAACTTCAAGCACGCTTCGAGTGCCGCCATGTCGTCGACGTTCTCAACGACACATTCGACGACGCCATCGTTGATCGCCAAGACGACAGGCGTCGCGATGACGTAGTTCGGTCCCTTGATGAGCGAAACCTTGGCGCACTCGTCGCAGGGGTTCCCGAGCAAGTTGTTCGGATCCGCATCGGGAATCGCGACGGTGAGCGTCGGATACTTCAACTTGCCCGTGAAGTGCGTCGAGAGGAGATCGAAGCAGTGATCGCAG
>JBEIJG010000642.1:0-1174 GCA_040380385.1 Phycisphaeraceae bacterium
ATGGTCGCGAGTCGATCTTTCGGATCAGGAATCAGGCGCGTTGACATGATGCCGGGGAGCGCGCACGCGTGACTCGAAAGCAGGGGAACGAATGCCTGTCCCGGCAGGCCAAAGCGGCACATGATGCGATCCATCACGAACGCCGCGCGCGCGAGATAGCCCGTATCTTCAAGGAGCGCGAGAAGAAAGAACAAGAGGCAGATTTGCGGAAGAAACACGACGGTTCCCGCGACGCCACCAATCACGCCATCGACGAGCAAACTCGAAAGATCGCCTTCAGGAAGCGCCGCAGCGAGCGAAGTGCCAAGCCACGCGCTTGCATCCTCGATCAACGTCATCGGCAGTTCTGCCAAGCGATAAATCGTGAAGAAGACCGCCGCCATCGCGAGGACGAAGACGATCGCACCGAGAATGGGATGCGTGAATGCAGCGTCGAGACGATCGGTCAGTCGATCGCTCTCACCGCCGATCGTGTTTGGTCCGCCGACACTCGCGGTGACGGTTTCGTCGACCCACGTTGGCGCGAGGCACGCCGCAAGTGTTTGCGGTGAAAAATCGCGTGCCGCACGGACCGCTGCGAGCAATGGTTCGACACCGGTGCCCGCGCGGCCGTTCGACTCCACGCACGGAACGCCGAGTGCGCTTGCGAGTCGTTGCGCATCGACGGAGAGGCCGCGCGCACGCGCCAAATCAGTCATGGTGAGCGCCACCGCGATCGGGCGACCAAGCGCGGCGACCGAACGCAGGAGCCGCAAGCCGCGCGCGAGATTCGTCGCATCGAGGACGACGAGGAGCGCTTCCGGCATGCAACCTTCGAGCCGGCCGGCGAGACAATCGCGGCAGAGCTTCGATTCGGGCAACTCGAGGTCGATCGCGTAGACGCCAGGAAGATCAACAAACTCAACTTCTGCGCCACCAAGTGCACACGTACCAACGCGCGCTTCAACGGTCGAACCGGGGAAATTCGCGGTCTTCGCACGCACACCGCACAGACGATTGAAGAGTGACGTCTTGCCGACGTTTGGGTTGCCCACCATCGCAACGCGCGTCGGGGCGAGCAGTTCCCCGCGTGGCGTGGCGCGTGACGTGGCGCGTGCGTCGGTCGATGGGTGATCGGGAGCGGTGCTCATCCGTGCGGCTCTTGAGTTTCGGAAGGTGGGAGAAGCGCGAACGC
>JBEIJG010000643.1:0-1157 GCA_040380385.1 Phycisphaeraceae bacterium
ATCACTGCCGTACTCGAAACTCGCGTTGATCCAACCCGAGGCTGTTGCGAACACCGCAGAAACCGCCGCCATGGTGAGAAGCGGCAGCGTCAACGGAGACAATCCTTGGCGTCGGCTCAGGCTGCGCCACCACTCGACTGCGACAGCAACCAGCCCGAGCGCGATCGGGAAGTGGACGATGAGCGGATGCAGACGACCCGCTGCGCGACCAAGGTTTGGGCCTGCTTCCGCAAGCAAGGAAACGACGAGGGAATCGATGTTCGCAACCATCGCCCTGAACTCTACTTGACGCGGGCGCGATCCGGAAGTGTCGGTGCCCGCAAAAAGGCCGAACGCACAACGAAAGGTCCGTTGTGCGTTCGGATCACACTCGACAACTTGCGTTGTTACGCGATCCCGAGTGCCTCTGCGTCACGATCGGAAAGCGTGCCGCCGTCCGAGCGCTGCCGCACGGTGCCGTCGCGCTTCCAACTGCGTTCGCAGCGCGGCTCGCCACGCAAATCCACCACTTCAATCGACGATTGATCCTTTGCCATCACAACGCGAGAGACCCCGAAGAGGTCCGGAAGATCGGCGACAAAATCTTCGAGATGGTGGTGCGATGTTGGCAGCATCACGCCCGCGTCGAGTGGATTCTCAACGCCGCGCGCCTTGGCCTTCTCGAGTTCGCCCTTGACCAATTCGCGAAGCGCGAGCACTTCGCTCCAACGTGGATCGGCCGTGAAGACAAGCGTGTGATAGCGCTCGGTATGCACACACGCACTGTCACCGGAAAGCGCGCGGAACGCTTCATCGGCCGTATGTGGCAAGAAGACTGCGAGCATGCGGCAAAGCGCATCGCACGCCAAATGCATCGCAGCTTGCGCCGCACGACGTCGCGAAGAACTGCGCGCATCGCAGTAGAGGCGATCCTTCGTCGCTGCGCAGTACATCGCGGAAAGAGTTTCATTGCAGAGGTGATAAATCGCTTGCTGCGCCTCACGGAACGCACAACGTCGGACCGCATCACGCACCAATTCTTGCGTCGATGCGACTTGCGCCAACATCCACGATTCAAGACTCGTGTGCGAGATTCCTTCCAGAATCGAGTCGCGCTCTGACGCGTCAAATCCCTCGAGGTTCGAGAGGAGATAGCGAATCGTGTTGCGCACCTTGCG
>JBEIJG010000644.1:0-1130 GCA_040380385.1 Phycisphaeraceae bacterium
CGTATGGAAAGCCCGCAGGTGCAGGCTTCGCTTCCATTCCAAACATCGCGCAAACCGCAAGGCGACCTTGTTCGGAACTCGTCGAAGCGAGCGCAGGGAATCCGATCACGTCGCCGGCCGCAGAGATGTGCGGTACATCGGTGCGATATTGCGCATCGACCTTGAGGCGTCCGCGGTCATCCGTCTTGAGCCCTGCCTTTTCGATGTCGAGCGACCCTGTGTTTCCAACGCGACCAATCGAGTAAAGCACCGCGTCAACTTCGATGGTCTTTCCACTCTCCAGTTCGATCGTCGCCGCTTGCGCATCGTCGGGACAATGCAAGCATTTCACGGCTTCGCCAAGTCGGAACGTGACGCGTCGTGCGCGCATCTGATGAATGAGTTCGTCGACCACTTCCGCATCGCAGAACTCGAGCGGGCGCGCGTGACGATCAATCAGCGTGACCTCGACGCCGAGTTCTGCAAACATCGACGCGTACTCGATACCGATCACGCCACCGCCGATCACGGCCAGCGACTTTGGAATCCGCTGGAGGTTCACGATATCGTCGCTCGTCAAAATCGTCTTATGATCGCAAGGAACCGGCGGGTCGGCAGGAATGCTGCCGGTCGCGATGAGGAACTGCGCAGCGGACGCATGACGTTCCATCGCGCCGCCATCGATCGCAACCGTGTGTGGATCGAGAAAGCGCGCAGCTCCACTGACAAGGTCGATGTTGTTGCGTGCGAGTTGTCGCGCGACGACATCGAGTTCGCGCTCGATGACGTGGTTCACACGATGCAAGAGATCGTGGATCGTCGGCTTTGGTCGATGTGTTGGGGTGCCAGCCGAAAGCGCGGGAACGTGCGTGAGTGAGAGCACGGCCTCGCGGAACGTCTTACTCGGCACGGTTCCTGTGTGAAGAGAAACGCCACCGACCATCCGACGGCGCTCCACAATCGCAACGCGCTTTCCGATCTTCGCGGCTTGCACTGCAGCGCGTTGGCCGGCGGGTCCGCTTCCGAGGACGATGAGGTCGTAGTCGTAGGCCATAGGGGGCGCAGTGTACGCGCGCATGACTTCTCTCATCACGACTTCTCTCATTCCAACCTCTCTCATCCCAGCCTCTCTCATCCCGATCTCGTATCTC
>JBEIJG010000645.1:0-1089 GCA_040380385.1 Phycisphaeraceae bacterium
CCGCCGCGTTTCGCGACGATGGTGATCTGCCGATCGTTCGGGCTGTACTTGCCCGTCAACGAAATCGTCCCCGCCTTCGAGGAAATGGAGCCCGATGCGTTGTGCTTGTTTCCAAGCGGATCGATTGTCAACTCGGTGGTTGACGTGTCGGATTTGAACTTGAAGTCGAAGCCCTTGTTGAACGGTGCTTCCTTTGGTTCGACCGAAAGTCCTGCGGGAGGCGCGCTGTGGCTTGCGAGCAGTGCAGTAGGGGAAGCGTTGGCTTCGTTCGTCGAGATGGTTGCCGCGAGCGTACAGGCCAACAGTACCCCAGAGAAAATCGCGGCGAAGCGAAACGTTTTGGATGCGCTCTGTGCGTGGAATTGCAACGGTGCCATGACTATCCCCTCATGCGTGGATTCGATGCGATGTCGAGTCTGACGTCACCAAGCGGCCGATCCGAGTGATGCGTTTGTCATCGTTCTTCGACATCGTTGCAGATCAGCCAAGCGCGATCGAGCGGCTCGCGGAGAAAGCGTCGCAAATTTGGGGAAAATCCTTGTCACCGCGCGGGGCACATTGGAGAATCGAAGGATCGGACAATCGTCCGTAGGGGGCGCAATTCTGTGAGGACTACTCCATATGCGCCGTATGCAGTCTTTCGGTCGTTCGCTGGTTGTGTCGCCTGCGTTTGAACACGCGCAGAATTCTCAATCGGGATGTTTGTCGCGTCTTTGGGCCGTCGTAGCCGCGGGCGCATGTGCGTCAGTCGCAGTGTCTGCACCGCCGCTCGTCACGTTTGCGGTGACGAACAGTTGGGACACGGGTTACAACGGCGAGATTCGCATTCAAAATCGTGACACGACGCCGATTCCATCGTGGCAACTGATCTTTGACGACGGTCCGGTGATTTCGACGTTGTGGAATGGCACGCACACGCTTGACGGCGTTCGTCACACGGTGCACAACGCAGGTTGGAACGCACTCATCGCGCCTGGCGCGACAGTGACGGTTGGCTTTGGTGGCGTTGGAACGCTCTCTCAGAGTGTTGCGAATTGCTCGGTGAGCGGCGTCGCTGCAGAGATTGCCTACGCAACGCCCGGCGGTGGC
>JBEIJG010000646.1:0-1080 GCA_040380385.1 Phycisphaeraceae bacterium
GATGATCTCGCGGATAAAGCGCCCTGTCTGCGTTCGGAGGTCGACGAACGCGACCGGTCGCATCCCCCACTTCGCATCGGGTACGCCAACCACGCATGCCGCGCGTACGCATGACAGTTCGCAAAGCGCGCGCTCGATCACTTCAGGATGAATGTTCTTTCCGCCTGAGATGAACATCGCGTCGAGTCGTCCGACGATGTGCAAGCGGCCGCGATCATCGAAGAATCCCGCATCGCGCGTGTGATACGGCCGCGTAAGCGGACGAAGAACACCATCGATGCATTCGCCGCGCGCGAGCGTTGGGCCATCGACAAGGATCTCGCTTGTTTCGGGCGCAATCGAAATAGACACGCTCGGAAGCGGCGGACCCGCGAGTGTCGCAGCGTCGCCGATCGCGCGTCGACCTGTAGCGATTTGCGAGCACGTCTCCGTCATCCCATACGTCGAAAAGAGCGGAACTCCACGCGCAATCGCGCGCTCATGCAGCGCCTGCGCACTTGGCCCACCGCCGAGCATCACGGCCTTGAGCGACGACGGGACGCGCGCACGATCCTCGAGAAGCCGCGCGAGTTGCGCTGCGACCAGCGACACATGCGTGCAGCCTTCGAGATCCTGCCACGTGCGGGGCTGCGTGGCAAAGCGCACGGCTCCACCAAGAAACCGAGCACGCATGAGAATCATCACGCCGCCGATATGGGCTGGTGCGAGCGACGCGTGCCAAATGTCGCCCGCGCCGAACGGAATCACGCGTGCGCCAAGCGCCGCACTCGCACGCATCGCGTCGAGCGAAAGATCGATCAACCGCGGCTCACCGCTTGAACCACTCGTCGAAAGCACAACGCCTGGCGCATCGTCGGCCTGCATCGCGCGAATGCGCACTTCGAGCGCCGCACGCGCCGCAGCAGGCAGTGACTTCAAGACTGGAAGCACACGACCGCCCCGCGACCAGATTGCTTCAAACGCAGGCATCGGATCGACACCTGTTTCGACCTCGACGATCGCGATCGCCGCAACGCTCACGCCCACGCCTCCGCAAACGGCGTGGGAAGTGGCTCTCCGGCGATTTCGCCTGCCATGACC
>JBEIJG010000647.1:0-1079 GCA_040380385.1 Phycisphaeraceae bacterium
ACCGCGAGCACGATGACGCCGCCCTTCACGGCGCCTTGCCAATACGGACTGACCTGTGAGATCGTCAGAATGTTCGTAATCATCGCGAGAATCAAGATGCCGATCACGGTGCCCCACACGCGACCAAATCCGCCGCGCAGGCTCGTTCCGCCAATCACCACCGCCGCGATCGCGTCGAGTTCAGACCCGAGTCCAAGCCCCGACGTCGAAACCGAGTTCATACGAGAACTCAGAAGAAGCCCCGCGATTCCTGCGAGGAGGCCCATCAGGGCATAGACACGAAAGCGCACCCAATCGACACCGATTCCTGCATATCGCGCCGCAGTTTCGTTGGCGCCGACCGCAACCACATGTCGACCGAATCGACTCTTCGAAAGAAACCACTGCGCGATGATCGCCACGACGACGAACGCGATGATTCCGTAGGTCAGCGTGAGTGGCTTTCCGGCCGCATTGACGAGGCCAACAAACACGCGATTTCCAGCGTCATCAACGCCCGACTCCCACGCGAGTGGCACGCCGCCGCGTCCGAACTTCGCAAAGAGGGTGCTGCTCGACGAGCGAATCTCACCCGCCTCCGCGATAGCAAGCGCAACCGAACGGAACGCGGCAAGTCCGCCAAGCGTTGCGATGAATGGCGCAATGCGACCGAAGACGATGAGCGCTCCGTTCACGATGCCCGCGGCGAGGCCTGTCGCGAGCGTTGCACAAACGCCAAGCGCGACCGAACCTCCTTCACTCCACTCGCGTCCCGCCGCCCAATTCATGGTCGTCACACCGATTGCAGCAGCGAGCACCACGATGCTGCCAACCGAAAGATCGATGCCCGCGCTCACGATGACGAACGTCATACCAACGGCAAGAATGCCGACAGCTGCGTTGGAATTCAAAATGGTGCGGAAGTTCTCGAAACTCAAAAAGTCGAATCCTTCGCGCCACGTGCTGATCGCAAGCAGCAGTCCGAATGCAACCAAAACTCCCCACTGCTGGAGGAACTTTTGCACTCCGGCGCCCGGACGCTGCGACTTCGCATCATGGATCGTTGCACTCACGAGTCACGCTCCTTCTCTTCACTCAAC
>JBEIJG010000648.1:0-1065 GCA_040380385.1 Phycisphaeraceae bacterium
GCAGACGGTCGTCGCAGATCACGGCGTACGGCACCGCAAACGCGCCGACGAAGTTCTTCTTTCCAAAGCGGTTGATCCCGTTCTTGACGCCCATCGCGGCATCGTCCTGCGCGAGGACCGTGCTCGGCATGCGGACGAGCCGCACGCCGCGGTGCGCGATCGCGGCGCCGTAGCCGACCGCATCGAGCATGGCGCCGCCGCCGATCGCGATGACGAAACTCTTGCGACAAATCTTGTGGTGGTTCACAAGTTGGAGCACGATGTCGGGAATCTCGTGACTCTCTTTGGCCAAGTCGCCGCCAGGCACGGCCACGATTTCGACGAGTTGCGGCATCGTGCGGCCACCTGCCTCAAACGCCGCGCGAAGTTGATTTGCAATCTCACTTTCGGTCGCCTGCATCAGGCCCGCATCGATGAACGCGACTGCTCGACGCGTTGCGATTTCGCGATCACCCGCGAACACTTCGCGCAGCGCGGGATTCGCCGGATCGAGCGCGTCGCGTGTGAAACGCACGCGATGCGCGAAGCCAAGCCGCACCTCACTGTCGAGGTTCGTTGTCGAGAATGGACTGGAATCGGCTGGTTGCACGTGCGGGATCTCGCGAAGTCCGTGAACGGTTGGGGCGGTCGGGGTGCAGAGGGTAGTCATTCGCGCACGAGGGCGGAGAGTTCCAAGAGTGAACCGCCCCGGCACGGAAGGATGCCGGGGCGGTTCGAACCTCGTTGCGTGGGGGGCACCGCACCGAGGCCCACGTGCCAACGCAGCACGTGGAGATTGGTTCGGTGGGTTCAGCGACGGCGGCGCGGCGTGCGCGGCTCGGCGCTGTCGTCGGAGTTCGTGGATTTTTCCGCGGTTTCGCTCGGCTTCACGAGCAGGAACCGCGCGCGACCCTCACGCTCGACGAGCACTGGGATGGACGCACCCTCTCTCATGGCGTCCAGTGCAGCATTCGCCTCGTCGAGCGTGTGGGTGTTGCGGTTGCCGATGCGGCGAATCACGTCGCCCGGCTCAATCCCTGCGGCGGATGCAGGGCCCTCTTCCTCGACGCGCTCTACTGCGAGCGC